>JANMHD010000076.1:0-14477 GCA_031374985.1 Coleofasciculaceae cyanobacterium OTE_70_metabat_329
TTTAATAATTTATATTTAATAATTTATGTTTAGTAATCGCCCCACTCCCATTCCTCCTCAACTCGGTCAAGAATCTGTTTGGGATTATCCCCGGCCACCCCGCTTAGAGGCTGTTAGTAAAAAAGTTACTATTATCTATAATGGGGTGACAATTTGTGAAACCTATCAAGCTCAAAGACTCTTGGAAACTAGTCATCCTCCTAGTTATTACCTACCTCCTGAGGATATTCAAAGGCAATATCTTCAAATCTCTCCTCAATCTTCTTTTTGTGAATGGAAAGGTAGAGCAACTTATTACACTCTAACTGTAGGCGATCGACAATTAGTAAATGTAGCTTGGGCTTACCTAGAACCTACCGTTAATTTTGCTGCTATCAAAGATTATATGGCCTTCTATGCTCACCCAATGGATGCCTGCTATGTAGGAGAAGATTTAGTCACTCCTCAACCGGGAAATTTTTATGGTGGATGGGTTACTCCTAATATCGTTGGCCCTTTCAAAGGTGTACCTAATTCTTGGGGTTGGTAAACTATGCACGTTAAATCTCTACTCTTGATTTTGGCTAAATTCTGTTGAGATCAATCGGAAAATTAGGATTAAATAGCTGATTAGCATCCTATAAACATTCTTGGGGTAAGTATAAAATTTTTCTCCCCTCTATGCAATTACACCAAAAATCCTATCTATACAGTTTAATCTTTTAATTCCTAAGGAGTTGAGATAATTTCCCTGACTATGCCACACTAGTAGCTAATATCTTATAAATTTTCTCTAATACTTCTATGAGTTCGATCGCCTTTCTCCTTAAACAAAAACTTCAAGCATCTCTTATTTTAACCCTTGGTACAGAAATTACCTTGCCAGAAACTCTGCTGGTGGCGGCTAGTAATCCTAAATTTGGTGATTACCAATCTAATCTACCCTTATCCTTAGCTAAAACTTTAGGAAAACCACCCCGTAAGCTGGCTGAGGAAATTGTCCAGAATCTAGAATTGGGAGAACTATGTGAAGTGACGATTGCTGGAGCCGGGTTCATTAACTTTACTTTGAAACCTAGTTTTATAGAGGCGAGATTGCAGCAAATTTATGGGGACGATCGCTTAGGAATTGCCCCTGTTGAGCAACCCCAAATAATAGTTATAGATTTTTCTAGCCCTAACATTGCTAAGGAAATGCATGTAGGACATCTGCGATCGACCATCATTGGGGATAGCATTGCCCGGATTTTGGAGTTTCAAGGCCATAGGGTAATTCGCCTTAATCATGTGGGAGATTGGGGAACTCAATTTGGAATGCTTATTGCTTATTTACAAGAGGTTTATCCTGATGCTTTAGTTACTCAAGATGCTCTAGATTTAGGAGATTTAGTAGCATTTTATCGTCAAGCTAAACAAAGATTTGATAATGATCCAGAGTTTCAAGAAAGATCTCGTCAAGAAGTCGTAAAATTACAATCAGGAACAGAGACAACTCGGCAAGCTTGGCAGCTATTATGTCAACAATCCCGACGAGAATTTCAAGTAATTTATGATTTTTTAGATGTAGAATTAACCGAACGGGGAGAGTCTTTTTATAATCCTTTTCTTAGGGCTGTGGTAGAAGATTTAACTACCTTAGGATTACTAGAAGAAGATACAGGAGCAAAGTGTGTTTTCCTAGAAGGGTTTACCAATAAAGACGGAGATAGATTACCTTTAATTATTCAAAAAACCGATGGTGGTTATAACTATGCTACTACGGATTTAGCAGCCCTCCGTTATCGTATCAATCAAGACCAAGCCCAAAGAATAGTTTATGTCACCGATGCGGGACAAGCTAATCATTTTAACCAGTTTTTTCAAGTAGCGAGACGGGCTAATTGGATTCCTGATTCTGTACAGTTAACCCATGTACCTTTTGGGTTAGTTAAGGGAGAAGATGGCAAAAAGTTAAAGACTCGATCGGGGGATACGATACGCCTCCAAGATTTATTAGACGAGGCGATCGATCGAACTAAACAAGATTTAGAAAATAGACTGGCTAAAGAATCTCGCACGGAAACCATAGAGTTTATTAATCATACAGCGCAGGTAGTAGGTATCAGTGCAGTGAAGTATGCTGATCTTAGCCAAAATCGCACCAGTGATTATATTTTTAGCTATGACAAAATGTTGGCTCTTCAAGGGAATACCGCTCCCTATTTGCTCTATGCCTATGTCCGAGTCCAAGGTATTAGCCGGAAGGGAAATATTGATCTTGGGAAGTTAAATAACCCACAACTAGTTCTTCAAGAAACTCCAGAGATTATCCTTGCCAAACATATTTTGTCTCTTGAGGAAATTCTTAGGGAAGTGGCTACTGATTTGTTTCCTAATCGTCTCTGTCAGTATCTATTTGAACTTAGTCAAAAGTTTAATCAGTTCTTTGAACAATGCCCAGTACTTAAAGCAGAAGAACCCCTAAGAACTTCCCGATTAATCCTTTGTGATCTGAGTGCTAAAACTCTCAAATTAGGATTATCTCTATTAGGTATTTCGGTACTAGAAAGAATGTAATAAATATTAGCACTTCTAGGCAGTCATAAATAGTTCTGTAGGGTGGGCAATGCCCACCTATTGAGATTCTATTTGCCTATTTGAGTTTAGATTGATGGCTTATAAACAGTTACTTTCTATCCTCATCTCCTGTCAAATATTTTTCATCAGGTGGGCATTGCCCACCCTACAAATCCTGACTCTTAAGGAATTTCTAAACTATCAATTAAGCGATCGATCTCTGATTCCAAGGTGAAGTAATGAACACAAGCTCGGATGCAGTCAGGATGAGCTAAGGTACGGGTAAAAATTCCCTTACTTTCTAGGGAAGCCACGATAGTTCCATGAGATTTAACCTGAGATTTAGGCAAGTTAGAGCTAACTACCTGAAAACACACTAAACCAGTAACCGGAATAGGAGGGCTAATAACTTGAATTTGGGGTAAGGTACTTAATTTTTGAACTAGGTATTGACTTAGTTGGAGAATCCGTTGATAGCGATCGTTCTTATTTCCTACCTGATTATGGATAGCGATCGCCGCCCGCAAACCAGCATAAAGGGGGAATGCAGAAGTTGCTACCTCATAGCGTCGCCCATCTGGGAGCCATGCCTTTTGGGGAGTCTGATCCCTGAGATTTCCCGAAGTGTGGTCACTGAGCGGAGCCGAAGTGATGCCCCGCCAACCAATAAAAGTTGGGTGTAAATCTTCCCGGACTCTAGGGCTAACGTACAATCCCCCCAAACCTTCGGGGCCACAGAACCATTTATGCCCCGTAAAAGCATAGAAATCTACGTCTAAATCAGTCAAATTTAAGGGTAACTGTCCCACTGATTGTGCTGCATCCACTAATACTAAGCAATTCTGCTCGTGACAAAGCTGATTGATTTCCTTGAGGGGCAAAATCTGTCCCGTATTCCATAACACATGGCTGATCACGACTAGGCGGGTTTGGGGTTGGAGATATTTGGCGATCGCCGCTAGCACTTCCTGATCGGATTGGTGTCCTAAAACTGGAAAGGTGGAAGCTCTCACTCCAAAGCGTCGACAAATCTCCCCCACAGCAGCAATAATGCCCGGATGTTCACAATCCGATAACAAAATGTGATCCCCAGCTTGCCAAGGTAATCCCCATAGAGCAATATTGCAGCCCACCGTAACATCTTCGGTCAGGGTAATAGTTTGGGCTGTCACCTCTAATTCTTGGGCGATCGCTTCTCTAGTTAAATTTGCTTCTTGATTGACCCAATTATTGACCCCCATAGAAAAAGGTCCGGCAGTTTGGATATAATTGTAGGACTTAGCGATCGCCTCTAGAGCTATGGTGGGTAAAGTCCCTTGGCCACCGTAGTTAAAGTAACTTTTATTGATCAGTGCCGGAAATTGCTCTCTATATTCTGGACTAATATCTAGACTTGTAAAATATTCTGGACTCATGGAATGCTCTAAATTTACCGAATTGATTACTTTTGCTTATATCGCTGGCCAAACTCCAAGACTCTGCTTAACTTAAGATTATAGTATTCTCTCCCCAAAGCTATGAACAAAGCTGACTACCCCAACCCATCTCCCAAAGGCAAGAAATCCACTTCTCCTGCCCAGACTCCTTTAGCTAATCTTCAGGGAACTGATGCTAGTAGCAATTCTAACCTCAACAGCCTTAGTAACGAGACAGTGCCCAAGAACGGAAGCAAGGAATCAGATTTATTTGTTCTCGCCCAAAAACTACGGCAGCGCAACCGTACCCTCCAAGATCAAGTAGTTCAACTCCAAGAATCCCTCCGGGCAGCAGAGGAAAAGCTCTACAGCCAAGATCAGCAATTTTCCGAACAAGAATCAATTCGTTCTCAGGAAGTAGGCACGATTATCTCTCAGCAAAACGCCGAAACTAGCTATGCTAATGAACAAGCCAGTCGTCTCCTTCATGAATTAGAAAACTCTCATCAGCTGGCGCAACGCCAACAAATTTTAATTGAAACCCTCTCGGCGGAACTCCAAACTAGTCAAGAAAGAATTGCTCAACTAGAGAGGGAGTGCGCCCTGATTCAGCAACAGTACAATGAACGGTGCCATGAACTCCTCCAGTCAGAAAGTCGCTGCCAAGAATTAAATACTCGCCTACTTCGCCAACAGCGCCAGGCATTACAGTTTAAGATAGCTTTAGAAAAATCCTTAGAAGTTCCCACAGTCAACCAAGCAATCAACCAAACAGCGAGTCAAATATCAGAATTACCTTGGCAGGAAGAGATAGAAATAGAGATTCCCCACAAAATCAATTTAGCTGCCCTAAGTACGCGAATTAATACCCAGCCGATCCAGCCTTGGTCAAACCCAGAAGAAACAGAATTAAATTCTGCTGATGCGATCGAAGCAAGGCAGCTAACGGCAGCTACAATGCCAGAGATTTTCCCTCTCCTAGAAGAGCAGCCCCAATTCCTCAAGCCAGAAAAACTACGCCTCAACCCTACTGAGGAGATGATGCAGCCCCTCATCCTATCTCTTAATCCCGTTAGTCCCAAACTGGAACCTGCTCCAGAACTATTATTTGATGTAAGTGAAGTTAATACCCCTCACCTTAACGTTGGGTCGTCCGATCAGCTTACTCCTGCTCCCTTTATTTCTAGTCCAGTGCCTAATCTAATAGAGACACGATCGCAATCTTCAGATTTGGCTCAATATTTGATGAGTTTGCAACCGGAGCCGGAGATGATGGATATTTCTACTAATGATCAAAAGTTGCAGCAACTATTAGCTGTAGTTAAGCGATCGCCCTATATTCCCCCCGAAAGTGATGAGCCGGCTCCCATAATTTATCCAGAAAGACCCCCCAAGAAAATTCCTTCCCTCTCAGCCATTAACCTCCCCAATTTTCCCCGCCACCGCCCCCCAGAAAACTAACATTCATACATGGTAAATAAGTTAGCAAACAAACGTAATTTCAATTTTAATTTAAGTTGTTACTATCTAATTCCCTAAAGTGATATAAAATATCAGGAGAAATCAAAAAATATAATCTACACACCAGCAGCCCATGAAAAATTCACGCCTAACCCAGCTATCAATCACCTTAACTGGAACAGTATTATTCTGGGGAGCAACAGCAACTACGACCAAAGCCGCTTCTCTTGTTTATGTATCTTCAAGTACTGGTGAAGTTGGCACTATTAACGAATTTACTGGTACTTTTAAGCAAGTTGCCTCTAGTCCGGCTTTTACCGATATTGCCCTATCGAACCAGTCTAAACTATATGGAATTACCTCAAGCCAGTTATTTAATGTCAACCTCACTACAGGTACATCCTCATTAATTGGTAATCTAGGCACATTTTTAAACGGACTGGGATTTGGCACCAATAATCTCCTCTATGGCACTGGAGGTTCTGGATTTTATCAAGTCAACGCCCTTACAGGTGTGTCTCAGTTGATTAGTACAATTTCTGGATTTTCCAGCAGCGGAGATATTGTTTATGATCCCACCAACAATAAATTCTTTGCAAGTTCGATCGGGGATAGCTTATGGTCTATCGATCCAAATACTGGATCGGCTAATAAGATTGGAAACATTAACTTTGCCAATGTATATGGTTTATTTTTTGAGAGTGGAGATTTATACGGTTTTACTGGCAATGGACAACAGATTGCTATTAATCAACAGAATGGGGCTGGCACTTTCTATCAGCAACTAAATGGAGTTCCAGGCAATATCTGGGGGTCAGCTTCCTTACCTTCCGGTGCATCAATTTCCTCACCAGTAGATAGCGAGAATACCCCACCCCCTCCAGAATCAGTACCAGAACCGATAACAATTCTCAGTACTCTTTTTGGTGTTATGGGATTCTACTGGTTGCGGAAGCGATCTCCCGACCAACAAAGTAGTCGTTAGAGGTGTTTTACGGTATCTAAGCAAACTTAACCAATGTAGGATTAGTTTTAATCACCAGCTATTGGAACCATATTGAAACTACTAGGGCAAAGATCACCTAAGGCACAGACGGCACAGTTAGGTTTACGGGCTTGGCACACTGCTCTGCCGTGGTAAATCAGGCGAATTGACCAATTTTCCCAGTCTGCTTGGGGTAAAAGTTTCATTAAATCTTGCTCAATGGGAACTGGGTCCGTGTGTTTAGTCAATCCTAACCTGCTACTCAGCCGCTTCACATGGGTATCCACCGTCACCCCAGCATTAATTCCGTAGGCGTGGGCAAGTACCACATTGGCAGTTTTCCGAGCTACACCGGGGAGGGTGAGTAACTCCGCCATTGTTTTAGGAACCACGCCTTGAAATTCGGTGACTATTCTTTGGCAAGCTCCTTGGATATTTTTTGATTTATTCCGATAAAATCCGGTCGATCGAACCAAGTTCTCTAATTCCTCAAGCTCTGCTCCGGCAAGAGATGGAGCATCCGGAAAACGGCGAAATAGCTCCGGGGTGACAAGATTAACTCGTTCATCGGTACACTGAGCAGAGAGAATGGTCGCCACTAACAATTGCACTGGGGTAGTGTAATTCAAGCTACAGGTTGCATCGGGATAAAGCTGATTTAGGCGTTGAAGAATTTCTAGAGCAGTCTGCTTTTTCTTGGATATTCTGGACATTAGGTAATTTCAATGTAAGTTCGATATAAATTTCCTGTCCCCTCTCCCGCTCTGGGATAGGGCTAGGGTGAGGGCTTCCTAGTTCATTAATTTTAGGTAGCATCCTCAAACTTATAACCTACACCAATAACTGTTTTAACAAAAGTAGGATTACTAGCATCCAATTCTATCTTTTTACGTAATCTTGCCACATGAGTATCCACCACTCTTTCATCCCCAAAGAAATCATCTCCCCATAGTTTATCAATTAATTGAGTCCGATTCCATACTCTTCCCGGTTGACTAATAAATGTTGCTAAAAGATTAAATTCTAGGGTCGTTAAATCTAATAATTCTGGTACTTCTTGAGGTGTTTGACGCTGGGCAGTGCGTTGATCTACATCTACTATAAAATGGGCAGTTTTATAAACTAAGCTTTGTCCTCCATGCCGGAGACTACGGCGGAGTAACGCCCTAATTCTTGCTACTAATTCTTGGGGACTAAAAGGTTTAACTAAATAATCATCTGCTCCCGTAGATAATCCAATGATGCGATCGATTTCTTCTCCCTTCGCCGTCAACATAAGGATATAGGGGTCTTTTTGTCCGGGCTTCTGTCTAATTCTGGCACAAACTTCTAAACCATCTAACCCCGGTAGCATCCAGTCTAGAACTATAACATCAGGTTGGCGGTCGCCTTGGCGTTGCGGGGCAAAATCGCCTTGGCGTTGGGAAGCAAAATCGTTAAATATTTGTAATGCCCGATAACCATCACCACAAACTGTACAAGTAAACCCTTCTCTACTTAAAGTCCTCTGGAGCAATTCTGCAATTTCCGGTTCATCTTCAACAATAAGTATTTCCATATTTTTATGCGAGGGAAACTGTTACTTGGGACTCTGTTTTATTGAGATTAAATAATGGTGAAGATTCTAGAAATAGACTAAAGCTACTAGCTAATTTTAGAGCTTTAACTACATTAGTAATTTTCCGACCATAACGCCGACTAAACTGATTACCTAAAACTCCTACATAGACATATTTATTCTGATTATTACGGGTAATTTCTTTGATTAACTTTACTAAAACAGTCTCCAAATCAGCTTGACAGCTAAAGGGAGTTGATAATAAAGAGGTTAAATCTTTAGAATTATTATCTAGGGGATTAAAAGTAGAATTACGAGACAAGTCATGAAGGGTGTTAACTCCATTATTGATTTTATTATGACTATCATTAGTTCCATTACTACTAGCGATCGTTATAGTAGACTCTTGAGATACTAAAGAAGGACTTTGCAACTCGATACTAATGGAATTTTGCGACCCGATGCTGGAGCGATTTTGCTCTGCAACGCTAAAGCGATCAAACAAGGAAACATAAAGATTACTCTCTTTAGTTGGTCGATGGACAACAAAAATTTCTGGATTGCCTAGGAAAATATCTCGTGCTTTCTGACCCGGTAAGTGCATAGATATAACCTGACTAATACTTAGATTATATTTACTCCGAAATAATTGAGATATACGGGATAGTTGAATCCAGTTCTTTCCTGTTAGTTTTTGCTCTACATTAATTATTTTTTGTACTTGGGCAATTAATCGATCGGGCGAACTAATATCTGGGGATATTTTGAGCATTCTAGTATGGATATTCCCTGTTTTTAGATCCAAAGCTGTTAGAATTTCACCTTTTTTACGCACCAAATAAACTCTTAAGCCGTGGGTTTGTAGCGTCGTACAGAGATGGCTTAAAACCGCATCGGAAGAGCAAACTAATACTTCCTTCGCCGTAGGATAATGAACAAAAATTGAAGAGCCAACTGTGGCTAATTTCACATCAGCACTATCTTTACCAGAAGGAACATGGATAAGTTCATAACCCCGTTGATGAAACTCCAAATCTTGTTTGCCCATATGTCGCCAATTAGCAAAAGCAATCTTAATTTGGATCGGATAGTGACAAATTTCTGCCAGAAACTTTTCTGTGGCAGCGTCTAGTTGAAGGTTTTCTACATCTAATAAAAGTATAGAAATACCCTGGGTGTTAATAGAATTACTAAAATCCCTAGATTGTTGAGAATTATTTCTTCTCAAGGAATTTGATTGAGAAATAATATCGGGATTATTTGCTACAGGAGATAAATCTATAGGGGCTAAATCTACAGGAATTAAATTCTTGATTTTAGTTTGGATCTCAACTGCTTGAGATGATAGAAAAAATTGTGGCTCTAGAAATATATGCAAAATTTGCCCTATTTTTTTCTCCATAGCTTGAGGAACAGAAAAATTAGCTAGGCTTTCTTGCATCTTTCTTAGAAAAGTTGACTCGACTAAATGCCAAGGAGTAGCTCGATATTTACTAGCTATTAACTCTGGCCGTTGTTGGGAAGTTTGGAGGATCGTGTGGTAAATAGCCTGACTAATGACGGCTGAGACATCCAGAGGCGATGGAGGTAGCTGATTAGTTAACTGATTAGTTATAAGTTGATTAGTCATGGATGATTAAAAATACGAGCTATTTCACTTATGATATCGCTAGATTCAACTCAGTAGTGTTACCAAAATTCCTAGATAGAGATTTTTGCCTTTAATTCTGCCTTAATCCGGTGCAAAATTGATTTTTCATCCAAGGAAGCTAAAATTTGACTGACTACAGTTTTAGGACTCTCCGGTCCCCAAGAAGCTCCATTGGAGAGGTAGAGTTTTGTGACTTGCCCGATCGCATAGGTTGCCACCCCGGTGACTGCTGCTTGGGTAAGGGCTACGGAGAGGTAGGGAGCGATCGTCCCTCCCCCGGTGAGGGGAATTGTGATGCTAAAAAGACTTTTGAGGGAACCCAAACCCAAGGAGGCTAATACTTCACTAGCACTAATCCCCGTCATGCTTACGGCAATTTTCTGGAGGAGAGATACGGCCCCTGCCTGAGTCATGGGTATACCATAAAGCTTGGAGAGGGTCAAAATCATGGTGACATCGATAATGGCTCCCGTGAGAATATCTAATGCTGTCACTGGGTTGAGAGCGATCGCTAGAGATTTACTCATAACTCCTTTCCAGATCACCTCATTGGCACTGGTTTCCCGAATGGTCATTTTGCGCTGCACAAGGCGATCGTTCACATCAGTGGCAAATAGCATAGTATTCAGGGCTACTAAGGATTTCCCTTCCCGGTGGAGAACTTCGAGGATTTTTAATTTTAGCTCGGTGATTTGGGGGATTCCCGTATGACGCTGGTAACTTAAGCTGCCATCGGCTCGGCGCACTGCTTGGATAACTACCGGAGAAGCCGCCACCATAACAATCTCCTCTGGGGTCAGGAGCTGATAGACCCGTTCATCCCGAATTTTATGGTAAATAGCCATGCGATCGACTTCTGGATACTGATCGATTTTATTAAATACTAATAATAGAGGTTTACCTACTTCCCGGAGTTGAGACAGGGCATCGTACTCAACTTGGGTCATGTCCCCAGCAATCACAAACAAAATTAGGTCTGCTCTCCGGGCAACCTCATGGGCTAGGAGTTCCCGCATCTCCCCGGCTACCTCATCAATTCCCGGTGTATCAATCAACTGAATCTGGGCATCTCCTACCCTAGATAAATCCAGATTCTCTAACTTTTCATTAGTTAAGCCCCACTCAGCTAGTTGATTTTCCTTGGTTACGCCGTGCAAAGCCCCGGTGACAAATACGGGTTTACCAAGTAAGGCATTTAGCACCGAAGATTTACCCCGTCCCACCATCCCAAACACTGCAATTTGTACCACCGAATTTTCTAATTTATCCAAAAAATCGGTCAAATCTTGAATTTGTGCTTCTAACCCAGATTTTTCTTGGGGGGTTAGGTCTAAATTATGAACAAGTTCCCGTAAACTATCCTGAGCTTTTTTGTAGTTTAGCTCTGCTTCGATCTGTCCAAAGTCAAACATATCCTCATTTAGGTTCTGATCACCCAGGGATTTGGTCGCCCGGTCGCTTTGGCGTTGCGGAGCAATATCGCTTTGATTCAGATTATAAGAAGTTCCCAAAGATCACCTCCAAAAACTTTTTAAGGAATTACTTCTAGGATAGCTTGGAAAGTATGGCTTTGAGTAGCTCTAGACCCTCTAGGCAATCGCCCCTCAAGGTTTACTTCTGGTAACTCTAGGAATCAACCCAAACTTACGTTATATTTAGAAAATAGCTAGTTGTAGCAGTAAATCCTTCTATAAATCTGCCATCAATTTTCAGGGTGTTCTAGGTACCACTTTGTTGCAAAGGTGGGGCATCTTCCTCTACAGAATTTAATAGGCTTCCCTTTAATGAAGCCACAGCCCTAATCTCCCTATCTTTGAGCTGATATCACAGCAAAATCACGAAAGTAATCCTTAATCCTCTTGCTGATAAAATCCAAGAGGAATTTTTAGTACGGATTTGCAGTAAATCAGGTAGTAAATAGCTCTAGATAGAGATTGTCAGGAAAATATCGCTCAATATTTTTACAATATTCAAGGACTAGTTAAACAATGAATTGGTTAGGGTTAGTAATTGGTAATTCTCGATCGCACTGGGCTTACTTTCAATGCGACCAGCTAATTAAGACTTGGGACACCGCCCACTCCTTAGAAATGCAAACCCATCTCTGGCAGCAATTTCTTCCCCCAGAGTGTTCTCCCAGAAATTCTCCAGAAATCCCTCTATTTTTTGCTTCGGTTGTTCCCCAGCAATCCCAAATTTGGCGGAGCTACCCGCGCAGCCGAGAAATTACCCTGGTGGATGTTCCCCTAGGAGACGTGTACTCTAGCTTGGGGATCGATCGGGCCTTGGCAGTTTATGCGGCTCTGCTTAAATGGGATGTACCTGTCTTAGTAATTGATGGTGGTACTGCCCTGACTTTCACGGGGGCAATTCCCGGTTCCCAACCCAAGCTGGTGGGAGGAGCAATTTTACCCGGCTTAGATCTGCAACTACGCTCCCTCGTTGGGGGGACTGCGGCGCTACCTTTTTTGGGTAGAAATTTAATTGATGTGCCAAACCGCTGGGGTAGAAGTACGATCGAATCTATTCGTAGCGGCGTAATCTATACGCTATTAGCTGGGGTGCGGGATTTTGTTAAAGATTGGCAGCAAAAATTCCCAGAAAGTAAAATTATTTTGACTGGTGGTGATTCTCCCTTGCTAGAAAAATATCTTCAAGGTCTTGACCCATCCTTTTCTGAGCAACTAATTATTGATCCAGATTTAATTTTTAGTGGGATTAAATCGATCGTGCATCAGCAGATTAATTGCGAGTTGAGTAGTTAATTGTTAAAAACCAGAGCAGATGATGCTAATATAACAAAGGACATGGAGAGATGGCCGAGTGGTTGAAGGCGCAGCACTGGAAATGCTGTTTGGGGGTGACTTCAACGAGGGTTCGAATCCCTCTCTCTCCGTTCTTTATTATTTTTTGATGCCAAGGAACAATCCCGCCATAGGTGGCGGAGAATTTGACCCTCTACGAGATTAAAAATGGGACAGTACGATCGCTTAATTCTCATGGCAGAGGATGAACTGACACAATACAGCACCGATGCCCGCAAAATTGAAAAACTGCGCCGGAAAATAGGCATCTCTGTCACCTTAGCTGAACAGCAGCAGATTAAGGAAACTCTCCAGCAGGAAATGCCTAAGGATTGGTTCAATCAACTTCTTGAAACCCAGCGGCAAGCAATATCTCTACCTTTCTGGGGAATTGCTGGATTGGGTCTACTATTTGGCATCTCTGCTAACCAACCCATAGATTTTTTAGCTACCCTGGCTGGGGGAGCGATCGCTATCAATCTGCAAAGGCGTGGCTGGAAATTACAAGCAAAGCGCCTAGTACTACAAACCCTAGAAGATATTGCTCAGAAAACTAACAAGCCTGCCCCTAGTACAGAAGTCAAGCCTTCTCCTGAAGCTTCCTAGCATCTAAAGAGGGCGCAAAGCCTTGCGCCCCTACCTTATAAATGTTTTGTAGGGTGGGCATCGCCCACCATCTAGGTTATAACTGATTCTAATAAATTAGTGCCAGTCTGCTGTTTGACTATTAAACCTCTATTCCTTCTAAGAAAAGGAAAAACATTTCAACTTTATGTCACAGTGGTCATAAAAACCTTTATGATCAAAGTGTAAACTTATGTGACACAGACCCAAATGGAGTTTATATCAGTAGAGCAGGTGAAGGAGATAGCCCAACACTACGGCTATCTATCAGTTTTTGTAGGGATTTTATTAGAAAATATTGGCATTCCCCTACCCGGCGAAACCATTACTATTGTGGGAGGGTTTTTAGCAGGGAATAAGGAGCTTAATTATTGGTATGTGCTTGGCTGTGCGATCGCTGGGGCTAGTATCGGTGGCACGATCGGCTACTGGATTGGTCGAAAGGGCGGCTGGGCAATGCTAGTTAAAGTTGGACGGCTATTCCGTCTCTCTGAAGAAAAGTTGGGCAAGCTCAAAAGTGATTTTAGTGAAAATGCTGGTAAAGCCATATTTGTGGGCAGGTTTATTGCTCTACTACGGATTTTTGCTAGTCCTCTTGCTGGAGTTGCCGAAATGCCCTTCCTAAAGTTTACGGCCTACAATCTTCTAGGAGCTACAACTTGGGCTTCGGTAATGGTGACTATTTCCTTTTTTGCAGGAAAATTCCTTTCCCTAGAAGAGTTAGTTACTTGGGCTGCTAAATTTGCGGTATTGGCACTAGGTATTGTCGTGGCTTGGATTGTTATCCCTATCTGGCTAGAGTCAAGGCAGGTGGAAAAGTCTTAACCCAGCTTTGTTACTACTGCCAAAATAATATCCCCGGCTTTTAAACTACCTTATGCATTGAGAATCAACGTATAAGCAGAAAATCGGGGATATGTCAGTTTTAATTAATTTATCTAATTAACTATTAGCATACTGAATCTATGCTTCCACAGCTACAGGAGCTACTGCATCTGGGGCAACATAAGGAGCTTTAACTGGTTTAGGTGGCTCTACTCTCAGGGTGAGGTAACGAATTACTTCTTCACTGAGGCGCATGGAGCGCTGCATGGGCGCCACATGGGTTCCGGGGGCAGAGTAGTTCATCAACACATAGATGCCATCCCGAAATCTATTGATTTCGTAGGCTAAGCGTCGTCGCCCCATAAGTTTTACTTCAATTTCTGCTTCGGGAACGCCAGCTTCAACCAAAAAGTTGCGATATTTAGCGATCGCTAGGTTTACCTGCTCCTCATTGAGGTCTGGACGCAGGATATACATGGTTTCATAAAGTTCAGTCATAGTTTTTAAGTCTCTCCTTGTGGACATTAGGCTTCCATCTGCCTGAGTAGCAATACAGAAGCAAGGATTTTAAATATTACTACAATTCCGGCCTCTTGGCAAAATAGCGAATCAGGATTTT
>JANMHD010000086.1:0-5746 GCA_031374985.1 Coleofasciculaceae cyanobacterium OTE_70_metabat_329
TTCATCCATTGTTGTGTACTTGGATAATAATAGGCAATCCCTTCTAAAATTCCTGCGCTGTAGTTTCCATTCATGCCTAAAAAACCGCCCTGAGCTATATATAAACTGTTCCTATTTCCTTGTGCTTTCATTTGAATCTGAGCTTGCTTAATAATATCATCCTGGGCATTTGCAACTAAAATACTAGGTACAGTACTAACTAACAATTGCATATCATTACCACTATCTCCGGCAAAGACAGTATTACTATAATCAAAACCTATTTGCCCCATGAGAAATTCTACAGCGTGAAGTTTAGTCGCATGGACGGGCAATATATCCAATAAGCCTATTTCTGCAATTTCATCAACGCTATAAATTAAACTTGCTGCAATACTATGCTGTTTAAGTCGAAGATTTATCTCCTCCTGTAAAGATTCTTTTTAGATAACTAAAGGCAGAAAAAAGCTAAGTTTAAATCTGTTCTGTATATCAGGTTCTTGTAAATTCAAAAGAGATTTATCAGTTAGATCAGTAAATAATGGTTCCAGATCCGAGGCTTTTAAGCCTTTCCAGTCATCAGCAATTTCCTGCGTCCAACTATGCCAATATTGCCATTGATCATCAAATAACTTATAAATACTAGTGCCTACATCCCCAATGATCCAATTAGGTAAAGGTAGATTGTAATCTTGAATTGCCTCTTGAACTAAGGAAAGATTTCTCCCAGTGACATAGGCTAAACATATCTCTTGACGACTTACTAAACGAGTAAATATTGATCTTGCTGCGGGGGATTCTGGTTGCTTTCCATTTGGTAATAAAGTTCGATCGAGGTCAGTACAAATAAATAATTTCTCCATAATATACAATGTTGGTAATCTCAGATACTACAGCATAATTCTGAAAGAGCTTAAGCAATGGTTGAAACTTGAAAATTTGATTAATACAGAAAGATAACTCTATTTTAGTTGTACTATGTTTTTTTTAAGCGTTGATTTGTGAATTATTCTCTCATCTATATATTCACTACTAGAATTGATTTCTGGAAGTAGTAAAAACTCTTAAATAGTTGAATTTTTAGATGGTATCTGTAACATTAAAATTTCCTCCAAACTAGACTGCGCAAGTTAGATGAAAGTGAGGCATTATTCTAAATTGTAGCAAATTAGTAAGCAATCTTATCTTGAGATTAAAATAAAAACTGCGATCGCCCTGCTCAACCTGCAAAAAAATGATTGTCCAGTCTCTCACCTCAAGAGAGGCTAGTTTATCTATCCTTAACTAAAGGTAGTTAGACTAGTATGGTGATTTTAGGTAGCAGTCTTAAGTATTGATATTCACAGAATATTTAAGCCTGTTATATTAAATTATTAATATAAATATTTTTTACATTTAAGTATTATGAGTTTGTCATCTTCTAATTTTCGGGCTGATGCTACCCAGTTTAAGCGATCGCTCCGACGTTTACAGCAGGATGTATTGAGGATGGGAACCTTGGTAGAAAGCTCCTTTCGGCTTAGTCATGAGGCACTCTTCCATCGGCATCTAGAAGTGATTCCCGAAATTAATTTACTTGATGATCAAGTAGATCAGTACTATCGCCAGATTGAGTTAGAATGTGCTAGTTTAATTACCAAGCAAGGGCCGGCAGCCCAAGACCTCCGATTGCTTAGTGCCTTCATGCAATTAGTCCGAGATATTGAGAGAATTGGAGATTATGCCGAAGATTTGGGAGAAATTGCCATTAAACTATTTCCCTATCCCGTTCCTGATTGTATGGTAGAAGTTGCAGAAATGTCTCATAATGCCCAAGCAATGCTAGCTAAAAGTCTTGTAGCTTTGGGAGATTTGGATGCTACTAGCGGCAGCGAGATTAAGCACCTAGATGATGTAGTAGATGATGCCCACGATCGTATCTACCAAACCTTAGCTTTTCAGCGAGATGTCCCCGGAATTGTGGAGCCAGTAATTCTGCTAGCCTTAGTAATTCGTCATTTAGAACGTATGGCTGATCATGCTACTAATATTGGTCAACGAGTAACCTATATTGTTACGGGGCATCGAGATTAAAAAAGAATAATAACCAAAAATTATAACTATAATTATAAATATGTAGGGCTTTATATTAAGTTTATGTCAAGTTTTCTGGGGCAGTTTTTGAAACAAAAATCTTTTTATTTACTAGTAATTTTTATTATCTTTATTGCTGGTTGTATCAATCTATTTCCGCCTAGTACTACCAATCATTTACTTTTGGGCAATCCTAGTCAAGCCACTCCTAACTCCAGTAATTCTAATAACTATTTGATAGAAAGATCTCAATATGCCCTTTCTTATAACCGAGAAAAAGGAATTGCTAATTGGGTAAGCTGGCAGCTTAATAAATCTTGGTTGGGGACTAGCGATCGCCAAGATGACTTTCGAGCCGATGATGGTCTGCCCCAAGGCTGGGAACAAATCAGCCCCTCAGACTACAACAACAGTGGTTACGATCGTGGGCATTTGGCTCCCTCAGCCGATCGTACCAATAGTATAGAGAACAACTCAGCAACTTTCTTAATGACTAATATTATTCCCCAAACTCCTGATAATAATCGTGGAGCTTGGGCAGACCTAGAGAAATATAGCCGGAGCTTAGTTGATCAAGGTAAGGAACTTTATATTATTGCTGGAGGGAGTGGGAAGAAGGGAACGATCGCCAAAGGAAAAGTTACTGTCCCTAAGGAAACTTGGAAAATCATTGTGGTGTTGGATCAGCCGGGGGCAGGGATCAAGGGAATTAGTAACAATACAAGAATTATTGCTGTAAATATCCCCAATAATCAAGGAATTAAAAATAAAAATTGGCAGGGTTTCCGGGTCACTGTAGATCAGTTACAAAAAGCCACAGGTTATAATTTCTTAAGTGCAGTAGATCCCAATATTCAAAAATCTTTAGAATCTAAAGTTGATGTTGTACCACAAAAATAATTGTAGAAATGATTGTGCCGTTTTTGAGGAACTTACGATCAATCTAATGAAGTCTTAAAGAAGGATTTATTTTTAAGCTTAGGAGGGCTTGATGTTTTTACGATCTAATTTCTTGATCGCAACTCTAACTTCCATGACCTTAATCTCAGCTACTGTGGGGGCAATTAGTCTATTACCAACGGTGGGATTAGCTCAAACCTTTGTTTCCCCTTCCCCAATGCGATCTTGCGCTCAACTAGTCCAGAGATTAGACTTAAGCACTGCCCAACAGGAACAGGCAACGGTTATTTGCGATCGCACTCAGGGCAGGATGACAACAGAAAGCATCACTGCCTTGCGAGCAATTCTGGATAATATACAATTGGAAACCTTTGAGCAAAAGGTCAGAGAAATTCAGAGACTAATTAATTATGGTAATGACTGCGAGAAGAGCGATCGTATTTTTCGCTTCAATACTCTCCCAGAATTAAAATGTCGCTAGCTATATAAATCCTAAATGGCAAATGAAATCAATTAGGATCGATATATATTCTCTTAATTTTTCCTGCGTCCCAACTTCTGCTAACTAGGAATTGCTTCTAGAAGCTGCCATTGGTGATTATCTGTGACTGCCCCCCGGACGATATTATACATTTGCCAACAATGATTATCTACCTGTAACGGTAATTCCTCATTTTTGACCACAAAATTCATCCGAATTTCCTGACTAGTCAAAATTGGTTTGTCAATCAGGACTTCTACAGTCACTAACTTACCAAAAGTGACATTTCCGGGAGTCTCTCGCGCCATCATATAATCTCCTGTGTCATAGATAATATCAAAATGACAGGAGTGTAAAACATTAACTAAAGAGGATTGAATACTATCAACAGGAGTTGATACGGTAAAAGAACAAGTGTAACGAGCCATATAACTTTAGGTACAAAATTAGAGGTATCCTCTAATCATAACTAACCTATGTTCAGGGTTAGACATTAATATTTTTAAATACTCAGAATTTTGGTCATGGTCAGGAAAATTACTGAGTATTCTCAGGTCTTTTTATGCACAAAAATCTAATAGTATCAAAAGGTGTAGAGGGTAGTAGAAAACTACTTAGGTAGCTAGGATCGCTAATTGCATATGATCGGCCAATCTAGAAAAGTAATTACTACTGGAGAACTTAGAGGCACTAGATTAGGTAAATATCTCCTGCAACAATAGCTGCTAGAGGGGAGAACTTAATTATTAGGCTCGCACAGAACTTTACCTTTATCCTGCCGATTACATCTAAACATCAGGAGTTGTGGGAAACCTTGATATCTAGACATAAATTTTCCTGAATAACCGTTAAAATTAAACCTATTTACTTACTCTTTTGGCTAAAGCCCAAAGTATGCTGAGATTCAACAATGATTGCGGGTTAGACTTGATCGATATCACCTAACCTAAAAATAGATGCCCTAACAACATTATTTGCAAATTATAACTTCTTTTGCCCTGAAGGCGGGACTTTAAACCTATTCTTTTTGGTGATATCTTGGTGATGCTTATATTTTGGTAGTGCTTAAGGCAGTAAGGATATCCGGTATATCATGTAGGATGAAATATCAAAGTCTCTAGGACTATCATATTTTTAGAAATTAATCAGGAATTAAAGTACATGAGTATAGAAACCCTCATTCCCGAATCGGCTTCTGCTGTCGCTCCAATTTTTCAGCAGCCCTACAATGCTAGTGACTTTGATGCGGCTGTTATGACCACCTATGGTCGGTTTCCTCTAGCACTGGTGCGGGGTGAGGGCTGTCGAGTGTGGGATACCCAAGGTAAGTCCTATTTAGATTTTGTCGCCGGGATTGCCACCTGCACCCTCGGTCATGCTCACCCGGCCTTGGTAACTACAGTCACCCAGCAAATTCAAACCCTCCACCATGTTTCTAATCTGTACTACATTCCTGTTCAGGGGGAACTGGCCCAGTGGATTGTAGATAACTCCTGTGCCGATCGAGTCTTTTTCTGTAACTCTGGGGCGGAGGCCAACGAAGGGGCAATTAAATTAGCCCGGAAATATGCCCACACGGTACTAGGAATTGCTGCCCCGGTGATTATTACCGCCGAAGCTAGTTTCCACGGCCGCACCTTGGCCACAGTCACCGCCACTGGACAGCCCAAGTATCAAAAAAACTTCGATCCCCTGATGCCGGGATTTGCCTACGTTCCCTACAATGATTTTGCCGCCCTAGAGGCCATGATTCAGGAGATCGATCGTAATGAACGGCGAGTGGCAGCAGTGATGCTAGAGGCTCTCCAAGGAGAAGGGGGCGTTCGTCCCGGCGATTTGGATTATTTCCTCAGACTACGTAAACTTTGTAATGAGAAGGGCATTCTTTTAATCCTAGATGAGGTGCAAGTCGGTGTAGGCAGAACCGGAAAATTCTGGGGTTATGAACATCTAGGCATTGAACCAGATATCTTCACCAGTGCTAAGGGTCTGGCGGGGGGAATTCCTATTGGCGCAATGATGTGTAAGAAATTCTGCGATGTCTTCGTCCCCGGTGATCATGCTAGTACCTTTGGGGGCAATCCCTTTGCCTGTGCTGCGGGGTTAACAGTCTGTCAAACCATTACTCAAGATAAACTGCTGCAAAATGTCCAAGAGCGAGGGGAACAAATCCGGGGGAAATTACGGGCGATCGTCCAGAAATATCCTCAAATCTTTGATGAAGTCCGGGGCTGGGGTTTAATTAATGGCCTACAGATCAAGCCAGAGATTGCCTTAACTTCTGTAGATGTGGTTAAGGCGGCGATCGAGCAA
>JANMHD010000092.1:0-4010 GCA_031374985.1 Coleofasciculaceae cyanobacterium OTE_70_metabat_329
AATAATTATTTGAGTACTAGCAGCACAATCCTCTCCACCAGAGTAGCCATCGTGGAGAACAATTAAGGAACCGGGCATAGTTTGAGTCATAACTCTTTGGGCAACTTTAGTAATTCCCGGTCTTGTCCAATCTTCAGGAACCACACTCCACATGACTGGACGGTACTGCCACTGGTGTAATAGCTGGAGAGTTTTGGGAGTGAACAGGCCATTGGGGGGACGGACATCAATAATTTTGGTTGGGGATATGCTGCAGGTATCGCTGATAATTTGCTGGGTTTTCTGGAGGCTCGATCGCAGTTCTTGGCTGCTTAGAGTAGGAAAATTCCGATGGTCATAGCCGTGAATCCCAATCCAGTGTCCTCGTTCCGCCACAGCTTGAGCGATCGCTTTATACCTTTCTACACAAACTCCTAACCAGAAAAAACTGGCACTAATCCCATACTCATCTAGCACCTCTAATAACCGGGGGGTATGTTCTGGATGGGGGCCATCATCAAAAGTCAGGGCGATCGCTTGAGGCTTGGGTTGTGATCTTGAATCCCCTCCTCCAGACCAGAGACAACTGGGAAAAGTAGGCTTGAGAATTTTATATAAAATGGGATAAAGGGGAGCGAATTGCATAGACTTTACTGAATAATTGATATCAGAGATAAACCTTGATAAACCTTTACCCTAGCCCTCTCCCAGAGCAAGGGAGGACAAGAAATATATTAACTATTAAATTAGAGTTATAAAATAACACAATCTTCGGTACTCCAAGAAATTTCTACAGTACTATCGATCGCATAATCAGTACCTGTGGCTAGTTTAGTAATACTTAAAATTCCCATAGAAGTACTAACTTGATATTCTCTCGTTTGACCAATATAGGTACAATTAACAATCTTGCCAGTAATTTCTTGATCTCTGAGGGTTCTAGGATTAATTTGTAGTCTTTCCGGGCGGATCATGACTGTTACTTCATTACCGGTAACTAGCTTTTGGTCTTGATTTCTAAAACTTTCTTGGACATCTAATAAATAACCATTAATATCTACAGTGCTACTATTAATTACTTTACCTTTTAATAGATTAGCCTTGCCAATAAATTTAGCAACAAATAGGGAAGCAGGTTGATTATAAATTTCGCTGGGAGTCCCAATTTGTTCTACTCTGCCATCGTGCATGACGGCAATGCGATCGCTCAAGGCCATAGCCTCTTCTTGATCATGGGTAACATAGATAAAAGTAATCTGGGTGCGCTTCTGGAGTTCCCTTAGTTCTTGGCGGACTTCTTCCCTAATCTTGGCATCAAGGGCTGAAAGGGGTTCATCTAGTAATAGAACCTTGGGGCGATCGATCAAAGCCCTAGCTAAAGCTACCCGTTGTTGTTGTCCCCCCGATAATTGATTAGGTTTTCTATCTGCCAAACCTTCGAGACGAAAAGTAGCGATCGCTTCCTCAACTCTTTGGTCAATTTCTATTTTTGTTACCCCCGCTACAGTTAAAGGATAGGCAATATTTTCGATAACATTCATGTGGGGAAATAGAGCATATTTCTGAAAAACCGTATGCACATCTCGTTGGTGTGGTGGCTGTTGAGTGATATCTCGATCGGCAATTAATATCCGTCCCTGCTCAGGAATTTCAAACCCCCCAATCAATCGCAGAATAGTAGTTTTCCCTGACCCACTAGAGCCAAGAAGAGAATAGAATTCTCCAGCTTGAATATCTAAATTTACATCCCGGACTGCATAAACACTACCTTGATTGGAAGGATAGATTTTACTGATATTTTCTAGATTGACGATGCCCATAAAAAATAATAATAACTAATGCTTGATAGATGAATATTGGATAAACCTCTTGCCTAAATCATGACCCTCACCCTAAATCCCTCTCCCAAGTGGGGCGAGGGACTTTGAATTACCTATTAAATATTTCTGACTCCCCTTTTCCCCCAAGGGGAGAAGTAATGCACTGAGCTTGTCAAAGTGGGGCTGGGAGATGAGGGTCTTTTTGCATCGACGCAAGAAATTTAATGAATACTGGACATTTCAGTAGTCACGTTTTGCCACCAATTGGTTGAGCAAGATGAATACTGAGCTACCTAATAGTACCAAAGTTGCTGCCGCTGCAATTTCGGGAGTTATATCTGTTCGGAGTCTAGCCCAAATTTCTAGGGGTAGGGTGTTGTCTCGCCCGGTCAGGAAGATGGTGACAATCACCTCATCGAAGGAAAGAGTAAAGGCTAATAAAGCCCCAGAAATCACGGCACTACTGATATAGGGAAAAATAATATCCCGAAATATTCGCCCCGGCTTTGCCCCCAAATCCGCCGCCGCCTCTTCTAAGCTCACGGGAAACTGGGTTAACCGAGCCAAGATGGAACCCATAGCTACGGGTAACCCAAAGACTCCATGCCCAAGGACTACTGTTACTAGGGACAGGGGCAAATCTAGACTAGAAAAATAAGCCAACATTGCTACCCCAGTGACTACTCCCGGCAGGAGGATGGGCAGATTAACGGCGATGCGGAGGGCATTTCTGCCGAGGAAATGGTAGCGATAGATAGCCCAAGCAGTGAGTAGGCCAAACCCTGTAGCTAATAGGGTAGCGGCGGCGGCAACTTGGAGAGAATTGCCTAGGGAATCCATCAGGGGACGATCGCTAAAGGCTAGGCTATACCATTTTCCGGTCATCCCTCGCCAAGGCAGAGATAGAATTGGAGAGTTATTAAAACTTAAGATGATTAAGACAAATATAGGCAGATAAAGAAATAGATAAGTAATTCCTGTCCATACACCCAAAAAGATAGGCAATTTTTGGCGGTTATTAGTGGGGGTTTTTAGGGACAGAGGCATAGTAGGATGAGGGGAGTAATTTCTTGCCTATTAAAACATTTTTATTGAAATATTATTGAAATATTATTATGGTTGCCGTTGCAATTTTAGCCGCTGGAAAAGGAACACGGATGAAATCTGACCTCCCCAAGGTGTTACATGATTTGGGGGGACGATCGCTAGTAGAGCGGGCTATTCTTTCTTGTCAGGGTTTACAGGTAGAAAGGCTGCTAGTAATTGTGGGCTATCAGGGCGATCGCATTCAGGCTGCCCTAGGGCATTATTCCCAAGTAGAATTTGTGGAGCAAACTCAGCAACTAGGTACGGGTCATGCTGTCCAGCAGTTATTACCCCATCTTCAAGATTTTACAGGGGATTTATTAGTTCTCAATGGGGATGTGCCGCTGCTGCGTCCTGAAACTCTCCAAAATCTGCTCCAAACTCATCAATCTCATGGCAATGCGGCAACTATTTTAACTGCTCAATTGCCTAATCCCCAAGGCTATGGAAGGGTTTTTTGTGATGAGCAAAACTTAATTACTCAAATTATTGAAGACCGGGATTGTACCCCAGACCAAAAGCAAAATCGCCGGATTAATTCTGGAGTTTATTGTTTTAACTGGTCAAAGTTAGCTGCCATTCTGCCCGACTTGGGGACGAATAATGACCAAGGAGAATATTATCTGACCGATACGGCAACACTGCTAAACCCAGCTATGGCGGTGGATGTGGTGGATGATCAGGAAATTTCGGGAATTAACGATCGCAAACAATTAGCGGCTGCCTATACTATCCTCCAAGACCGAATCAAAGATAAATGGATGGCGGCGGGAGTGACTTTAGTTGATCCCCAAAGTATTACGATCGATGACACGGTGCAACTGGCTGGCAATGTAGTTATCGAACCCCAAACCCATCTCCGGGGTAACACAACTATTGGAGCGGGTTGCCGGATCGGCCCGGGGAGCTTAGTTGAACATAGTTACCTTGGCGATCAGGTTACAGTCCTTTATTCTGTAGTTACTGATAGTCAGGTAGGCTCTGAAACAAGAATTGGCCCCTATGCCCATCTCCGGGGTCATGTGGAGGTTGGGGATAATTGCCGAGTAGGAAATTTTGTGGAATTGAAAAATTCTCAAGTAGGCGATCGCACGAATATTGCCCACCTTTCTTACCTAGGAGATG
>JANMHD010000099.1:0-2615 GCA_031374985.1 Coleofasciculaceae cyanobacterium OTE_70_metabat_329
CAGGATTGGCGGGGGGTGAGTACCCTAACAGAGGCGTATCCCGATACGGTGAAAAATCCACCTAAACTCAGTCTCCATAATTCCCCTTGGTATGGGTGGCACTGGGGAAATGGCGGGGCTGTGAGTAGTGTTCCCCTAGAAAAACCCCATCGGAGCGGCTGGCGATCGATCCTCCAATCCGAATTTGATCTCGCCTATAGTCCTTTGATGGAACTGGATTACGGCCAAGGCAGGTTAATCCTTTCTACCCTAGACTTGGAAGACCACTTTGCCCAAGATCCAGCAGCAAATCAATTAGCAAGACAAATAATTAACTATGCAGCTACAGCACCTTTAGCACCCCGGACTCCCCAAATAACTTTAGTAGGAAATGAGGGAGATACAGTCTTGTTAGAAAATCTGGGAGTGAATTATGAAAAGGCAGCTAGTCTAGATAAATCATCCTCTTCCGCAAAATTACAAATCATCGGTGGCAGAGCCAAAATCTCAGAAGCAGAGTTACAAAACTACCTCGAAAAAGGCGGCAAAGCATTATTTCTCCCCCCCTATCCAGCTAAGAATACAGCTAAGGCAACCTCCCTTTCTAACCCTCTCCTTTTTAAGGGGGGCTGGGGGGGATCCTTTCTAGGCATAGGATTACAATGGCAAGAAAATTTTCCCGGTTCTTTGCAGATTCCAGCATGGGCAGAAACTAGAGGATTGGGAATTGCTGATCTCCATGCCCGGACAGATTATGGGTCTTGGGTAATTAGTTCTGGGAATAATTCGATCGATAATTTTAGGAGTGAAGTGGGGGCAAATGGTTTACTGAGTCGTTTCCAAAAGGGTAAAGGAATAGCGATCGCCACAACCCTAAATCCTGACAGCTTATTTGATCCAGAAGATTTACCAGATCAAGAAAAAAACTATCTCCGCTTCACTCGATGGCGACAAACCAGAGCGATCGCCCAAATCTTAGCTAACCTAGGAGCAACTTTTACCAGGGATGAATTAATTTGGCAGTCTTCTAACTCTAGGTTCTGGGAAAAATTAGGGGAACAACTACAGGAAAAACTCTTAGGCAAACCCCCCGATCCCGGATTCTATCATCCAGATTATTGGCAAGAATTCAACTACGGCGATGATCCCTACCGTTACTATCGTTGGTAAAAATCATCCCTGATGTTGTCTGGCTCACACGCCAAATAATAGCCATACCGTAAAAATACGGATTTAACGTGAGTTCGATGATTTTTGAAGTCCTTATGACCAGCAAGTTGTTTTTTCCTGATTTTCAATTTGCCAACGAAACCATAAGGGTTTTAAGGATTTCTATCGAACTCACGTGGATTTAGATATAATTTCCATAGTTTCTAAATTCCCTAAATCTTGATCATCTTTCAAACTGAGTTCAATGAAAATAAACAACAAACTAAAAGTCGCCCTTTTTATTGTGTTTAGCATTTTTCCCTTGACTGGCATCGGAATGCTGATTGGTGCGTTCTCCTCCTATAGAAATACAAGTTCATTTGTCAATGAAGCCTCTAGAGCTGAAGGAACTGTAGTGGATATCGTATTAGTGGATATGGTGAATACAAGGAGAACCTCTATTGTCTATAAACCTACTATTAATTTTATTAATCAGAAGGGCGAGAAAGTTGAGTTTACCTCATCAGTTGGCACTAACCCACCAAGTTACTCGAAAGGACAAAAGGTAGAGGTTTTATACCGCCCAACTGAACTACAAAATGCACAGATCAATGACTTCGGCTCCCTGTGGAGTGATTCGATCATCTTAGGGGCTATGGGTGGGGGATTCTTCATAGTCGGAATACTCATAATTATCCCCTTTGCATTTGTTTTATCAGAGCGCAACAACAAATACTTAGCGAAAAGTGGAGTACCGATTCAGAGCAAGTTCCAAAGTGTTGAGGTCAATACCTCTTTGTCTGTAAATGGCTTACATCCATTTGTGATTTTAACACAATGGCAGAACCCCTCGACATCGGAGTTGCACGTATTTCGAAGTAACGATCTCTGGTTTGATCCGTCAGATTACATCAAAAGCGAGAGAATTACTGTCTTTATAGAGGAAAATAATCCGAAGAAGTATTACGTTGATCTCTCATTTCTTCCTAAGCTTGCAGAATAATGTAGTGCCCACAATGAGAATTGCTAAGGTGATTAGCCCGAATCTTGACATTCAGCCTATCTGTCCTATAGTCAGATTAGGCGGAATTTTTCCGCCTAATACATAGTTGTGCCGCTTAATTCAACGATTTGTAAACTCTTGCAAGCTAAGTAGGGTGTCAAGCCTTGGATGAGTTCTATTTAAATTCAGAGGTGTAATTTGGTCTGTTAAGCGAGCTTCTAATCTTGGCAGTTGTTCATGATGCCTTTTTAATGCCGTTGTTAGGTCAAGTATCTAATGGCACTGTATCGCAGTCATCATCACTCTCCAATTCGACAAGAGCAAGTCTCACCAGCTTTCACTTTGCTGGGCACCGTTGCTGGCTATCTTCTCGCTCATCTGGAACGTTAGACCTACCAAAATTCAATCATTTAGCACAAAACTCATTCCTGTGCATATACTATATGCATGGAAGTTGAATGGGATCCGCATAAAGCTGTTATTA
>JANMHD010000108.1:0-8492 GCA_031374985.1 Coleofasciculaceae cyanobacterium OTE_70_metabat_329
AAACTATCAGGATTCCCAACTAAAGCTGAGAAATTATTATCCCCAAAAGCATTAAATAAATTATTCCCAAAGCCAATTTGATTCGCTGTGGTTGCCGTGAAACTCGCGGTTACATTTAAACTTGCCCCTTGTCCAAAAACTATCCCTGCCGGATTCATTAAGAATAAATTAGAGTTTCCCCCCGTGACTTGCACTAAGCCATTAATCAACGAAGGATTTCCCCCATTGATCCTGCCGAGAATATTTTGAGTTTGGGGATTACTCAAAAAGTTAGCAACTTGGGCAGAATTAACATTAAAATCCCAAAAACTATGAAAAAGATTCGCCCCAGCCTGAGTTCCCCCAGTGATATTAATCTGGTTCCCTTGAGGATTAACTACAGTTCCTGCCCCGTTAGGGGTGATTTGTGCGAGAGCAGGAGAGATAAAAGTAACCACAAAACCCAAGCCTAGGGAGACTTTAGTAAGAAACTGGCGGATAAACATGAGCAAGACACACTTTATAGTTAGATTTTCCCTGGGAGTACAAACATAGAATTAGAATCTATGGATACAGTAATTCTACATTGTTTATCAGGGATTTTTTAACCCAAACTAAAGTTGACTCCTACATATTATCCATGTCCATAGCTAGAGCCAGCTTTACCCCGGCGGTGAGGATCGATACGGGGAGATGCGATCGGTGCGGAGTGAGCAGGATTTTCTCTATCTTGAGGCTTTAGAGATTGTCGGGGTGAAGGATGAGGTGAGGAAGAGGTATTAGCAGAGGGTCGATCGTGTCTCTGGCTATTTTGATTATGCCGACCATTTTGTTGCTGGCGACCATTTTGGATTGGTTCTGCCCGCACCCTTGGGTCTACTTCAAAACCATCCACTATTTCCTTGGGGAGCGCTCGCTTAATCAACCGTTCAATATTTCTCAATAAATCCAACTCATCTACACATACCAAGGATACTGCCTCTCCTTCAGCCCCGGCTCTTCCTGTCCGGCCGATGCGATGTACATAATCTTCTGGAACATTCGGTAGTTCAAAATTCACTACATGGAGCAGTTCACTAATATCAATCCCCCGTGCTGCAATATCTGTGGCTACTAACACCTGAACATTACCTTCTTTGAATCTTGAGAGGGCTTTGGTTCTGGCGGCTTGACTTTTGTTGCCATGAATCGCTAGGGCAGAGATGTCATCTTGGGTAAGTTGCTTCACCAAGCGATCGGCTCCGTGTTTTGTCCGGGTAAAGACGAGAGCTTGATACCAATTATTTTTCTTAATTAGATAAGAGAGCAATTCTCGCTTTCTTTCCCGATCAACCGGATAAACCTTTTGCGCCACCAGATCTGGGGTCGCATTGCGCCGCTCCACTTCGATCGTTACTGGTTGATGTAGTAGCCCCGTAGCTAGGGATTTAATTTCATCAGAAAAAGTGGCAGAGAATAACAGGTTTTGGCGTTGCCTAGGCAGCAAGGTCAAGATTCGCCGAATATCCCGAATGAAGCCCATATCTAGCATTCGATCAGCCTCATCCAGCACCAAGATTTCCACTTGAGATAAATCCACTGTTCGTTGCTGCACATGGTCTAGAAGCCGCCCCGGAGTGGCAACTAAGATATCAATCCGGCTCTTCAGGCGCTGAATTTGGGGGTTGATATTTACCCCACCGTAGACAGTCATAGAATTAAGATTCAGATATTTGCCATAGTTCTGGACACTTTCTTCTACTTGGGCAGCCAGTTCCCTCGTAGGGGTGAGGATGAGCGATCGAATGGGATGCCTGCCCCCGGAGGCTCTTTTTACCACTGCGTTATTTGACCTGAAGGCTGGATTGGTGTTGACAACTACATTATTTGATTTGACAACGGTAGTAGATAACTGATGCAGAATGGGCAGAGTAAAGCCGGCAGTTTTTCCAGTTCCGGTTTGGGCGGCAGCGAGAACATCTTGACCTGCTAATACGGCAGGAATTGCTTGCAATTGAATGGGGGTCGGTTGGGTATAACCTTGGGCAGTAACAGCCCGAACAATTTCATCTGACAGACCAAGGGCAGAAAAAGACATAGAACTCCAAGATTTTAAAATGTAGATTTCGGATCGATCTTGTTGGCAGTGCCAGTCTTAGCCAGGGGGGATAGATGAAATGAGAATAGATGGGGATAGACAAATCTAATGCTGAGGCAGCAACATCTCTAAGACTGGGAGGAGACGTTGTGGCAATCGATTGTAATGTAAGTATTTAATTGTAACAGGGTTTTTGAAGTATTTTTGTAAATTCCATTGCCCCTAAGCCAACCAGCTTTAGATTATGCTAGGATAATTATGAGAAGAATATGAAAAGACTATGAAAATAAAATGACAGGGTTGGGTAAAAATAATGGCTCAAGGCATAGGAAGAGGATTGGGGCAGAGGTTCGGGACGATCGCCTGCCTACTACTAGTCAATACAGCTTGCACCACAGCGTCAACCCCAACACCGACTGATTCTCCTGCCGCTTCTACCCTAGGAGTTAGTGACACAAGGCAAGATCAGAACCAAAATTTTACGAATCAAGGCAAAAATCAAGGCAAAAAAGTAATTCTTACTAGTTTTACAGTGATTGCAGATATGGCTCAACAGGTAGCCGGAGATAAGGCGATCGTCAACTCCCTAACCAAGATCGGGGCAGAAATTCATGGCTATGAACCAACCCCCAGCGATTTACGCCGCGGGCAGCAAGCCGATCTAATCCTTGATAATGGCTTGGGGCTAGAGAAATGGGCTGAGAAATTTTATGGTAATTTGCGAAATGTACCCCATATTACTTTGAGCCAAGGCGTTGGTGTAATTGATATTAGCCAAGATAGCTCTGCGGGTAAACCTAACCCCCATGCTTGGATGTCTCCCAAAGCTGCCTTAATTTATGTGGAAAATATCCGTAAAGCTCTAGTAGATTTAGACCCAATTAATACCAGCACTTACAATGCAAATGCAGCAACCTATAGCCAAAAAATTAAAACTTTAGACCAGCAACTCCGGGAGACGATCGCCACAGTTTCCCCAGAAAAAAGATTTATTGTGAGTTGTGAAGGGGCATTTTCTTATCTTGCTCAAGATTATGGTCTCAAAGAACTTTATCTCTGGGCGGTAAATTCAGAACAACAGGCAACTCCCAAACAAATTCAACAAGTAATTCAACGAGTACGCAGTCAAAAAATCCCTGTGGTTTTTTGTGAAAGTACGGTCAGTGCCGATGCCCAAAAACAAGTGGCACGGGAATCAGGGGCAAAATTTGCCGGAGTTTTTTATGTGGATTCCCTCACTCCTGCTAATGGGGTTGCCCCTACTTACTTAGATTTACTGACCTACAATGTCAATATCTTAGTCAAGGGGCTACAGGAAAATTAATAATCAGCCTTTACTTCTAAACTTCATACCTTTAAATTCAATATCTAAATTCAATATCTAAACCCAATACCTAAACCCAATACCTAAACCTATGTACACACCTACTATTGAGCTAGAAAATGTCACCGTTAGCTACGATCGCAACGTTGCTCTCCACGGAGCAAACCTCCAAGTAAACCAAGGTAGTATTGCTGGTATTGTCGGGATGAATGGCAGTGGAAAATCTACTTTGTTCAAGGCAATTATGGGGTTAGCAAAACTTCAATCTGGCCGGGTATTAATTCAAGGCAAATCAATTCATAAAGTCCCCCAGCGTAATCTTTTAGCTTATATTCCCCAAACTGAAGACGTAGATTGGGATTTTCCGAATAGTGTCTATGATGTGGTGATGATGGGACGCTATGGCTATATGAATTGTCTGCGGATTCCTAGGGAGAGCGATCGCCGAATTGTTCACCAAAGTCTCGATCGTACTCAACTAACAGGTCTAGAAAATCGTCAAATTGGAGAGCTATCAGGAGGACAAAAAAAACGGACTTTCCTCGCTCGAACTCTAGCCCAACAAGGAGAAATTATTCTCTTAGATGAACCTTTTGCAGGGGTTGATATAAAAACTGAGAAGGCAATTATTGAGTTATTAATAGAACTAAAAAATTCTGGGAAGACTATTTTAATTTCTACCCATGATTTAAACAGTATTGCCACTTTCTGTGATCAGGTAATTCTGGTAAATAAAACTATTCTTGCCTATGGTACGGTAGCGGATGTTTTTACCCCAGAAAATATATCTCGTACCTTTGGTGGTTCAGTTCCTCAGGGATTATTTTAGGTAGATAAATATATGACATCAATCTGGGAATGGTTTGCGGCTCCTTTGCAGTTTCAGTTTATGGTACAGGCTCTATGGGTGAGTATTTTAGTAGGGACAGTTTGTGCAGTTTTATCTTGTTATTTGACCCTGAAGGGTTGGGCTTTAATGGGAGATGCAGTATCCCATGCAGTGCTGCCGGGAGTAGTGATTGCCTACGGATTACAAATTCCTTTAGCCTTAGGGGCTTTTATTTTTGGGTTGGGTTCGGTATTACTAATCGGGTTAATTCAGGCAAAAACTAGAGTTAAGGAAGATGCTGCGATCGGTCTAGTTTTTACTGGCTTTTTTGCCTTAGGGTTAGTATTAATTTCTAAGTTGCCTAGTAATATTGATTTGATGCACATTCTATTTGGAAACTTACTTGGCATCTCTCCAGAAAATCTTGGGCAAACTATAGTAATTGTCGCCTTAACTATGGGGGGATTATTTATTTTTAGAAAAGATTTATTATTATTTTGCTTTGATCCTATTCATGCTAAATCCATTGGCTTAAATACAAATTTTTTATACTATTTATTATTAACTATTCTCGCTTTAACCATTGTTGCTGCCCAGCAAACTGTAGGCATTATTTTAGTTATTGCCATGTTGATTACTCCCGGCTCTACCGCCTATCTCCTCACAGATAACTTCGATCGCATGACCATTTTGGCAGTGATTAGTTCGACCTTTTGTAGCATCCTCGGCACCTATATCAGCTATCACCTAGATGCTTCCCCAGCAGGGTGTATTGTCGTTTTACAGACTCTAGTATTTTTAATAACGATGGTTTTTGCTCCTAAGTATGGGCTAATGGCGAGGCGTTAAAGGTAGATGAGATACTAATATTTTCAGAAATTTTGCGGGTTAGCAACATAGCTTTTACCTAGGATTTTAATAGTCTTATAATATATTAGAACTAGCTTGTTTATTTTATTGCAACTCTTTTTATAGCTAATTTTATACCTGATATTTTTCCTATGAGTATTACTTCCCTAATTACTGCTCCTATTATTACTGCGACTGAACTAGCATCCCACCTAGAGCGACAAGATTTAGTGATTATTGATTGTCGATTTTCCTTAGCTGAACCAGCCCTAGGCAGACAGCAGTACCAAACTAGTCATATTCCGGGAGCTTATTACCTAGATTTAAATCAAGATTTATCTAGTCCTGTACAGAAACATGGGGGCAGGCATCCTTTACCCAGCCCAGAACAATTAGCAGAGAAATTAGCTGTGATCGGGATCACCCTAGGAGAAACCCTTGTGGTTGCCTACGATGATTCCCGTTTTGCCTTTGCTGCTAGGTTGTGGTGGCTATTACGCTATCTGGGGCATGATTCTGTTGCTCTGCTAGATGGTGGCTTCTCTCATTGGCAAGACCAAGGCTATCCCGTCATTACTACCCTACCCCATCCCCAACCAGGAAAATTTTCTCCCCAGTTGCGTCCAGAAATGCTGGTAGATATCCAACAGGTAAAAGCTCGTAAAGATAAGCCCCAAGTAGCCTTAATAGATTCTAGAGAACCAGAACGCTATCTTGGAGAACGGGAGCCGATCGATCCTATTGCCGGCTGCATTCCGGGAGCAGTCAACTATCCTTGGCAGGAAGTGACTAATGCTAAAGGTTATGTCCAGCCACCTGCGACTCACCAAGAAAGGTGGAAAAGACTACAGGAAACAACCGAGATTATGGTGTATTGTGGTTCTGGGGTTACTGCCTGCGTTAATCTCCTATCTTTAGAGATGGCTGGGATCAAAACTGGTAAATTATATGCCGGGAGTTGGAGTGACTGGTGTTCTTATCTTTAACTAAGAGACTATTCATAACGTATTATTTCCCGCCCTTGGAGGGGGTCAAAAATCTTATCCCCTACTCACCTTATAAATAACTTCTAAAGCCGGGAATTGTGAGAAAAACAATTCTTGTCATAATTCTAATTATTATTTGCTATCTATGATACTTTTCTCTTGGTACTTTATATATAATTGTTGGTTAAGGCAAATTCATGTCTAAAGTTAATAATTATTAAAAACTATTAAAAATCTTAGGAATAAATGCTACCTAAAATCTTTTACCTAAAATCGTTACTCTCTGCCTATAAATCTTTAGAGAAATATTTCTTTTTAGTAATTAGAGTAAATAAGTAAGAGGCTATTTATAAACTATGATTTTCCGCTTTCAAAGAGAGCGAAAAGTCTTATCCTCTAAAGACTTTATAAATGACTTTTTATAGAAAAAACACAATTAAGCTAAATTTTATCCGGCTGCACTTAGTAGTTGAGGATAGTTATATTACCAGTCGATAGCTAATTAAAATAGCTGAAATTAATATTATTAAAATTTTATAGGTTTAATATCTATGCCCTGTGGGATGAACCGTCTTTCTATATTTGTGGACGGGAACAATATGTTCTATGCTCAACAAAAAAATGGTTGGTTTTTTGATCCAAGAAAAGTCTTAGATCATTTTACTAATGACCCTAATGTTAGTTTAGTAAATGCTTTTTGGTACACTGGCTTAAAAGACCCCCAAGACCAGAGAGGATTTCGAGATGCCTTGATTAGTCTTGGTTATACTGTCAGAACAAAGATTCTAAAGGAATATTACGATAATGATTCTGGACGCTATTCTCAAAAAGCAAATCTTGATATAGAAATTGTGGTGGATATGTTCAATACGGTGAATCAGTACGATCGAGTCATTTTATTTAGTGGTGATGGGGATTTTGAACGGGCGATCGAACTCCTAAGATCTAAAGATACTCATATTACAGTAGTATCAACAGAGGGTATGATTGCTAGAGAACTGCGAAATGTAACCGATCGCTATATTGATCTGAACGATGTCCGTGATAGAATTGAAAAAACTGATTATTAAATTTATTCTAGTTTTTCATAATTTCCTCAAGCTCATTTTTCAAGCCCGTCAAGATATCCTGATTATCCCTGAAGTCTCGATTATGGTTATTCAAACCACAACTCTCTTCACTCTTCTTTGCCCCCAGTTGCTACTGGGTAACTTCCGACTGGGCGGCTGCCGCCCTTAATATTGAGCTATTCTGCCACTTCTAATATTTCGTTAATTTACTTAACCTCCAAGGCTAAGTTCGATGGGTTATTTACCTTAATGTAGGTGTACCCAAAAGTTTTAAGCAACCTCTGAGGAGAACCATGACTAATCAATCTGATCGCATTATTATTTTCGATACTACTCTCCGGGATGGGGAACAATGCCCCGGTGCCACCCTGAATGTGGATGAAAAATTGAGCATTGCCAAGCAATTAGCTCGCTTAGGAGTCGATGTGATTGAGGCGGGGTTTGCCTTTGCTAGTCCCGGAGATTTTGAGGCGGTGGAAAAAATCGCCGCCACCGTGGGGACAGCCGATGGCCCTATAATCTGTAGTTTGGCACGAGCCATTAAGGCAGATATTGAAGCAGCAGCGAAAGCTCTCAAACCTGCGGTCAAAGGACGGATTCATACGTTTATTTCCACCTCTGATATCCATTTGGAATACCAACTCAAGAAAACCCGTAAGGAAGTTTTGCATATTGCCCAAGATATGGTGGCTTATGCCAAGAGCTTTATGGACGATGTAGAATTTTCGCCTATGGATGCAGTGCGGACGGATCCCAAATATTTGTACGAAGTTTTAGAAGCAGCGATCGCCGCCGGTGCAACTACCGTTAACATTCCCGATACTGTAGGTTATACCACTCCCAACGAGTTTGGGGCTTTAATTAAGGGTATTACCGAAAATGTTCCCAATATTAATCAAGCAATTATCTCTGTCCACGGTCACAATGATTTGGGCTTAGCGGTGGCAAACTTCCTTGAAGCAGTGAAAAATGGCGCTCGGCAGTTGGAATGCACTATTAATGGCATTGGAGAAAGGGCTGGGAATGCGGCTTTGGAAGAATTAGTGATGGCACTCCATGTGCGGCGGCAGTATTTTAATCCTTTTTTGGGTCGTCCTGTAGATTCTGAAGAGCCTTTAACGGGGATTGATACCAAGCAGATCTACAAAACTTCGCGTCTTGTGTCTAATTTAACTGGCATGTTGGTGCAGCCAAATAAAGCGATCGTGGGAGCTAATGCCTTTGCCCATGAATCGGGAATTCACCAAGACGGGGTGCTAAAAAATAAACTTACCTACGAAATTATGGATGCCCAATCCATTGGTTTGCATGATAACCAGATCGTCTTAGGTAAGCACTCTGGGCGTAATGCTTTTCGGACTCGCCTCAAGGATTTGGG
>JANMHD010000121.1:0-4424 GCA_031374985.1 Coleofasciculaceae cyanobacterium OTE_70_metabat_329
GCGCGATAGAATAGGATACCTACCTTACCTTTGTTCTTATTTAAGGAGATTTCCTGTGGATTATCTAATACAAATAGTTTCTGATATAAACCAACTCTTGGTACTATTTGGGGCGCTGGTGGTTGATAGCTATAACCTAAACTATGAGCCGCAATAAATTCTAAACAGTTTTGTAGATTAGCGATACCTCCTTCAATAAAGTATTGCCAAACTTGGTTGACAAAATTTACATCTACGGTGGAATGAGAGATTAAATCTGCATCGGGTCGATCGCATCCCGGCATAATAATGAGTTCTACCCCATAATCCACCGCTAAATCCCGCAATACTTCCATCCCATAAGACCAGTAGGAAACTCCCCCCAAAAGACGAGCAACTATGACTTTTGCTTTGCTGAGAACTTCGGTGGCATAGGTATCGATCGTTAATTGTTGCTGGAGTTGCAGGAGACTAATTACTCGAAATTCTGGAAAATCTGATGGTAACTGGAGGGCTGCAAGGGTTTGAATCTCGGTATCCGCAGCAGTAATAATGATGATGGGAGCAGGGTCTTGAGTAATAAAAATTACCCCAGGGCTGTTGGGGTTCCAACCACCCGGAATTGTAGCGATCCGGTGCATAGTTTAGTAATTTCCTTAATTAACACTTTGTTACTTTACCATTAATCCAGAGGGAGGATCTAATTCAAGTAAAGCTGTCCCTTCAAAAGTCTTGATAGATTGATCACCATATTTTGCTTTAATTTTATTGATTAAATTATCGGCAGGATTATAAAGAAAAATATTACTAAAACCCGAAGGAATGGTAAGCATTTCTGGAGCGGTAATTAACTGGAATTTAGTTTGAGGATTCACTCGATGGCTAAGAGCGATCGCATCCCCAAAGTTAGTTTGATTTAGGTCGGCAATCACTAAAGCTTTATCCCTTTGATTAATCACTTTAGCTGCCTGTAGAACTCTATTACCTAAAAACCCCTTATTCCACCAAGTATCTGCTTGAGAAGCAACTGCACAGGAAACAACACTAAGAGTTATAATTCCTATAAATACTGCTTTCCACAAAAGTTGTTTTTTTATTCCATTAGCGATGATTTTCTGGGAAATCAGGTAAGCAAAAATAATGGGAATTGCTATATACCACGGAATAAAATAACGGCTTACGTAAGAAACAATTGTCCCCATAAATATATCAGGAATTATTGGATAAACCACAGGGATAAGGAGTAAAATAATTAATAGTAACCAAACTTTCTGTTCTGTAGTTTTGATTAAGAAGTAAATAGCATAGGTAAGCAATGAAACAAAGGCTAGAGGAAAAATATAGTTACTAATATGATTAATATCTAAGAAAATATCAGCAAAATTGGTACTAATATTTAATCCCCAGATTTGTAACATTGTTCGCCAAACAAATGGCTCACTATTTCTCCAAGAAGTTGTCATGCTAATAACATTTTGATACTTAATTATTATCCCTAGCCAAGGAGAAAATAATACTAGACTGATCAAGCCAGAGATTAGGTGATTAATGGTAACTTGGTTCGGCTTAAATTTATTATTAATTAAAGTATAAACTCCTTGACCAATGGCAACAGGAATAGAAAGAATGAATGTATAGTAGCTAGCTGTTAAACTGAGAGTATACATTGCCCAGCTATTAATTTTTTGACGGCGTAGGGCGATTAGGAAAACTATGTTTACTAACAAAACCATAACTATCCATAGACTATATTGTCTAGCTTCCTGAGCATAAAGAATTTGAAAAGGAGAAACAGCAAAGAAACTTACTGCTAGCCAAGCAATTAAACTAGAATGAAATAGTTCCCAGCAAAACCAATAAGCTAGGGGTAAGACAGCAAGACTAAAGATTGCAGAAGGGATTCTTAAATTGGTAACGGAATTGCCAAATAGTTGTACCCAAATTCCTGTTAAGACGTAATAAAGTGGTGGATGTTGGGGGTCGTCGGTGGCTAAGGAAGTAGTCGTATTAATAGCATTTCTAATGATGCTTTTGTCAGGATTAATTTTTTGAAATTTTTGGATGGTTGATATATCAATGACTTTACCTGTAAATATCTGTGCCTTAGCTTGAGGAGTATCATAGCCAGAAATGCGTAAGGCTGTATGAACTTCGTCATACCAGAAAACTTTGCGATCGATATTTACGAAACGGAAAAATATACCTAAAACTAATAGCACAATTACCAAAGGGCGCAACCATAGAGGTGGTAAAAATAATCTAGGCATGAGATAAAATTTTTATTTATAGGTAGTTTCTAAATTCTTGGACAGCAGGAAGAAAGTTTTTGTTTTCGTGATGTGATCGACTTAATTTAATCAAAACAAATCTTTGTACCGGAGTAAGATTAGCCCACTCTTCTAAGATAATTTCAATTCCTACAACTTGGCTTTGAGTTTGTACAGAATCAGGAATAACTTCTCTATTTTGCCACTCAGGAAAATCGCTTACTGCCACATCCCCTGGCAGCTCCCCGGTATGATGTTGGACTAGGTTCTGGAGATGCGATCGATACTCTTGCACTTCCGCCTCACCCATGCAAGGTAAATCTAACAAAGATTGTCTTTCTTCCAAACTAAATATATTCCAGTGGTGTAATTTCAACTTCACCCCACAAGTATCCAGCTTATAGCGCACTGTCATAGGAATACAGCGCAAGGAATCCACAAAATCTGCCTCAAATTCAAAATATTGATTCATTAGCTATATCTCTCTTCTGCCCAAGGTTCCCCACGAGTATGATAGCCATTCCGTTCCCAGAATCCTAGTTTTTCCTCCTTCATAAACTCTAAACCGTTGAGCCACTTGGCACTTTTCCAAGCGTAGAGATGAGGAACTACCAAGCGTAACGGCGCCCCATGATCTGGGGGCAGAGGTTCACCAAATAAGGTATGGGCAAAGAAATTTTCCTCTCGCAAAAAATCCCCTAGGGCAATATTAGTGGTGTAGCCGCCGTAGCAATGTTCCATGATGTGGGCAGCTTGAGGATCAAAGCTTACCAACTGCATCAAGTCCATCACTTTCACTCCCCGCCACTGGGCATCAAGGCGAGACCAGCGAGTAACACAATGGAAATCTGCGGTGAAATCATGCTGGGGCAGGCTCATAATATCTTCCCAAGTAAAGATTTTCTCTGTAGCTAGTCCCCAAATTTTTAGCTGCCAAGTAGTACGATCGATCTGGGGGGTTTCTCCGTAAGTTAAAACTGGAAATCCTTTAGTTAGATATTGGCCGGGAGGCGTACGATCGTTATCTTCGGCATTGGGTTTCTGAAAAAATTTACCAAGCATAAAATTAGGAGATTTATTAAGGTTGAATTACTTAATCTTGGGAGTCTGAAATTACCCCATTGTTCTGCAATACTGGGGCGATCGCCTCAGATTTATGATGCCAATGAATCCCAATAAAAACATCATAAAGAAACTGCCAAAAATCTCTACCTTGAAAAATTCCAAGAGTTTGTTTACAGCCCTTAGCATCCAAGCGGGGTTTCATAAAATAGTAGGTATCTTGGTAGTGATACCAAGGCACTGAAGGCCACAGGTGATGAACTAAGTGGTAATTCTGTCCCAATATTAGAAGATTTAGCAACCGTCCGGGATAAACCCTCGCATTTTCCCACCGCCCTTGGGCTTGGTGAGGACGATGAGGAAAATAATCAAAAAATAAACCCAAGGTGACACCTACTACCAAGGCTGGGGAGAACCAATAATTAACGACAAAGGGAAAAAAGTTGTACTGGAAAGAGGCATAGACGATCGCCACCACCACCAATCTACTCAGGAACCATTCTAATAATTCCCAATTTCGCCATAGACGGCGCTTGAAGAAAAATATCTCATGATAAAAAAAACGGGGAGCAATTAATAGTAAGGGGCCGCCAGTGGAGACAAAGTGATCCGGGTCATTTTTGGGATCATTAACGTGGGAGTGGTGTTGCAGGTGGACTCTGGTAAAAACCGGGAAGGCAAAACTAAGCATCAAAGCGCTGCCATGACCAAGGATGGCATTAATAATCTTATTTTTATGGGCAGAATTGTGGGAAGCATCATGAATTACTGTGCCAGCAATGTGCAGAGCTAATACATTCAGCCAAAAACAACACCAGCTACGCCAATCCCAAAGCCAATAGCCACAGATGGAAGTGGTGAGGATGGCGATCGAGACTAGAAACAAAATTACGTTAGGGTTAAATCCCCCCGGTGGGTCTAGATATTCCTTCGGAACTTTGGGGCTAGTCTTGGTTCTATCTAATGCCGGACTAGTTACCTCGCCATCAACATTTTTCTCGTTGCTACTTTCTGTGTTGGTTGCCGCCACCATGAACGCCTACTCCAGATTAAATTCTTGTGTCTTGGATAATCTCAGATTAGCAAATATCAAGCAATGTTACGCTGTATCAAGAA
>JANMHD010000134.1:0-7020 GCA_031374985.1 Coleofasciculaceae cyanobacterium OTE_70_metabat_329
TACCCCTAACTATTTTTGGTTCGATCCCTACACTTTGGAATTTCAGGGTTTTCATCTGGTAGAAGGAGAGTATGTAGCCTTAGAACCCAATGAAAGAGGTCATCTCTGGAGCAGTCAGTTGCAAATGTACTTAGGAATTCATGAGACTAAACTGCGGTATTTTACTACGGCTGAGGATTTAGTACTCACTGCTGAGGAGGCTTGGCTCCAAGAGCGGAGTAGGGCTGATTTGGAATCTCAACGAGCAGAAGATGCAATCGCCCAAGCTGAAAAACTAGCTGCTAAACTCCGAGAACTAAATATAAATCCTGAGGAACTATAAAATCCAGTTGATATCCTGACCAGTACCTCAAATTGAATAAGTCTTCTTGGTGATAAGATAACCATTAATTAGAATAGTCAAAATTTTGATAACTTAAAATGGGTAATCGGCTACCAGAGCAACGTTGGCAATTTTTTACTCCCCAACCAGAAGTGGCTGCCCAGCTTGCCCAAACTCAGCAACTTTCTCCCCTCCTTGCTCAGGTATTGCTAAACCGAGGGATTCGGAACCCTACAGAAGCGAGGATTTATCTAGAGCCGGATACTGCCCATTTACCACCACCCCTAGAGGAATTTGCTGACCTGCCCAAGGCCTTAGAAATCCTTAGCCAAGCGATCGCCCATTCTACCCATGTTGCTATTTGTGGAGATTATGATGCTGATGGTATGACCAGTACGGCTTTACTACTCCGAGCCTTGCGCTGGTTAGGGGCAAAAGTAGATTATGCCATTCCTAGTCGGATGCAGGATGGCTATGGAATTAATCGCCGTTTGGTAGAAGAATTTGCGGCTCAGGGAGTGGGGATTGTATTAACTGTGGATAATGGCATTGCGGCCTACGATGCGATCGCCCGTGCTAAGGAATTGGGCTTAATAGTGATTATTACCGATCACCATGATGTTCCTGATAAGTTACCTCCAGCAGATGCTATTCTGAATCCCAAATTAATTGCTGAATCTTCCCCCTATCGAGGAATTGCTGGAGTTGGGGTGGCGTATATCTTGGCAGTTACCCTTGCTCAAAAACTCGGTAAGCATCGGGGTTTAACTAAATCTCTTCTGGAATTACTCACCCTAGGCACGATCGCAGACTTAGCGCCCCTGACTGGGGTAAATCGTCGCTGGTTGCGCAGGGGATTAGCTATCTTACCCGATTCTGAACTGGCAGGAATTCAAGCCCTAATTCAAGTATCGGGAGTAAAAACTAATCAATCCCTGAAACCAGAGGATATTGGCTTTCGCCTCGGACCAAGGATAAATGCGATCGGCAGAATTGGCGATCCCCAGATTGTAATTGATCTTTTGACCACCGACGATCCCGGCGTAGCTCTAGAAAAAGCTATGCAATGCGAAGAGGCGAACCAAAATCGCCAGCGGCTTTGTACCCAGATTGAAGCAGAGGCGGTGGAGTGGTGTCAGGAGAACAAAGCTAGTATCAAGAGCGATCGAGTACTAGTAATTATTAGACCTGATTGGCATCATGGGGTTATTGGCATTGTTGCTTCCCGGTTAGTAGAGCGTTACGGGGTTCCTGTATTTATCGGTACTTACGAAGACGAAACCCCAGACCAACTGCGGGGATCAGCGCGGGGTATCCCAGAATTTGATGTTTATGCTGCCTTAAAATATTGTCATGACCTACTAGGGAAGTATGGGGGACACCAGGCTGCCGGGGGATTTTCCTTAGCGGCATCTAACCTAGAATTGTTTCAAGCCAGACTAATTGATTTTGCCCATCAATGTCTAGAGCCAGAACATCTCCAGCCCATGATTACAGTAGATGTGCAAACAGATTTTACTGCCATTAACGAACAATTATTCCACCAGATTAATCACCTCCATCCCTGTGGGATTGGTAATGAACAGCCGATCTTCTGGACACCGAATGTGCGAGTTTTAGAGCAGCAAAATATGGGGAAAGATCATGGGAAATTTACCCTAGGCCAAGACGGGAGTGAGAAAATTATCCGGGCGATCGCTTGGCGCTGGCGAGAATATCTGCCCCTGCCCTACCGGATTGATATTGCCTACAAGCTCCGGGAAAATACTTGGAATGGCAAAACTGCGATCGAGCTAGAACTAGTAGGAGTCAGGCTGCCCAATTTATCCCCCACAGTCCATCCCCAAAAGAAAACTAGATTTCACCATCAAGAACAAGTCTATGATTGTAGCCTCTGGGATACCCTGAGTGAGTTGAGAATAAAAGACTCCCAAGGGCGAGTATTAGTTGTCCAAAAGGGTCAACGTCAAGGATTATGGGGTTTGCAACGAGAACAAGCCGTCACGGTAGATGTAACTCAACCCCCTTACTATCAACTTGTAAAAGCTGCTGTAAAAGCGCTGGAAACCTAGTAATTACAGCAGGTTAGGTTCAATTGAAATCAGAAAAATCCCTAAATTTCCCCCTTTTCAACCGATGATATAGCACTCGCCATTATGCTTATTATCCAAGTCTATAAATATCTTGACCAAAGTGGTGCTTGCTATAGAACAAAAGGGTTAAGCTCCTTACCTGTCACCTAAAGACTAGAAAATTGCTGTAATTATTAATCCCTAATTTCTCAATCTATCGTTAAAAAAGTTAATATAGATATGACGTGCCTAGAAAATTAACGATATATCAGATATCTACAATTATCTATAATGAGAATCACTTTTCCTGACCTGAGCAAACCCAAAAATCCTAAAACTTTAATTATTGGAGCGATCGCTGCGGGCATCCTCTTGACAGCAGGGATTGGAATTACCCTAGTCCGTAGTCGTACCCCTGCCTTTAATCTAGAAAAGTACACTGTCACCGCCACATCCCAAAACCTAGAAGCGACTATTACTGCCAGTGGCACAGTGGTTCCCATCCAGAGTGTAAATATTAGCCCTAAATCAGCGGGCAGAATTACTAAGTTATTTGTGGATCAGGGGGATAAAGTCACTGCTGGACAGAAACTTGCCCAAATGGAAACCACAGATCTCCAAGCTGATTACCTGCGGACTCAGGCAAATTTAAATCAGGCACAAGCCAGACTAGCAGAAGTTATGGCTGGCAGTAGACCAGAGGAAATTGATCAAGCACGAGCCAGATTAGATCAAGCACGGGCAAAACTCGCAGCGGCAGGCAGCGGGCGCCCAGAGGAAATTTCTCAAGCCGAAGCTCAAGTTAATGCTGCTACCTCTCGCCGAGACCTAAGCAACACAAGGGTACGCCAAAATCAAACCTTGGAGAAGGAAGGGGCAATTTCCGAAGATACTCTAAATCAATCCCTCGCAGATCAGCGGGATGCCCAAGCTAATCTTGTCCAAGCAGAGCAAAAATTACAACAAGCAAGGAGTGGCTTACGGGCTGAGGACACTGCCCAACTAGCGGCAGCAGTGCGCGAATCAGGGGCAGCGTTACAAATGATGGAAAATGGGACTCGCCCAGAACAGATAGCTCAGGCAGAGGCGGCGGTGGGGGTAGCTCAGGCTCAGGTGACAGCGATCGAACTCCAGCTAAAAGATGCCACCATTACGGCTCCCTTTGATGGGATTATCAGCCAAAAATATGCCAATGAAGGGGCTTTTGTCACCCCTACAGTATCGGCGGGAACTACGGCTAGTTCTACTTCTGCTTCGATTCTGGCGATCGCTAGGGGTTTAGAAGTTGTGGCTTCGGTGCCAGAAGTGGATGTGGGCAGAATTAGCAAGGGGCAACGGGTGGAAATTATTGCCGATGCTTATCCGGGCAAGACATTTTTAGGACGGGTTAATCTGGTAGCTCCTGAAGCAGTAGTAGACCAAAATGTAACTTCTTTTAAGGTCAGGATTACCTTAGAAACTGGTAAGGAAGAATTGCGATCGAACATGAATATAGACAGCCGTTTTTTAGGAGAACAAGTGCAAAATGCCCTAGTTGTCCCCACGGTGGCGATCGTGACGGAGAAAGGAAAAACCGGTGTGTTAATCCCCGGCGAGAATAATAAACCAGTGTTTAAGCCCGTGACGATCGGGCAGACTAGTAAGGATAAAACCCAAATTTTAGAAGGATTGAATCCCAGTGAACGGGTATTTATTAATCTGCCCCCAGGGGTGAAACGAGAGGAACAAAAACCATGATCACTCAAGAGCCAGACCAGAAACCGTCCCTCCCTCCAGAAACTCTCGCTCCTGCCCCTAGGATGAAACCTACTCTAGGCAACCGCCAGACCCTAGATTTAAGGGAAAGTTTCCGCATGGCAATTAAAACTCTAATTGCCAACAAGCTCCGTAGTAGTTTAACTATGCTGGGTATTGTAATTGGGAATGCCTCGGTAATTGCGATGGTAGGCATCGGTCAAGGAGCGCAACGGTTAGCAGCAGAGCAATTTGAATCCTTGGGACCGAATGTATTATTTGTGGCACCGGGAACAGGAAATCGCAACCGGACTTTTGAAGTACCGAAAACTTTGGTCTTAGCTGATGCTGAAGCGATCGCTACCCAAGTACCCACTGTAGATAAAGTTTCTGCCCAAATTAATACTAATAAACTAATTACCTATCGGAATCGTAACAAAACCTCCGTAGTTATTGGCACAACCCAAAACTTTCTCCCCGTGCGGAGCTTTGATGTGGAAAGGGGTAGATTTATTGATGAGTTGGACTTGCAGCGTAGTAACCAAGTGGTAGTTCTTGGCCCTGATGTGGTAGAAAACTTGTTTGCGGGGGCTGACCCGATCGGGCAACAAATTCGGATTCAAAATCTTTCCTTTCAGGTAATTGGGGTCATGAAAGCCAAGGGTTCTTTCTTGGGCAGCAATCAAGATGATGCTGTGTATATTCCCCTAACTACTGCTGCTAATCGTCTAGTAGGGCGAACTTCTCCCTACGGTTTGCAGGTTACATTTATTTCTGTATCTGCGAAGAATCAACAAGCTATGGAAGCAGCTAAGTTCCAGATTGAAAATCTGCTCAGGTTGCGCCATAAGATTACGGGGGATGATGATTTTGTAGTTAATAGCCAAGAGGATATTTTGACCATTGCTAATACAATTACTGGAGCCTTGACTCTAATGCTGGCAGCGATCGCCGGGATTTCGCTTTTTGTAGGCGGGATTGGGGTGATGAATATTATGCTAGTTTCTGTAACTGAACGCACCCAAGAAATTGGTTTAAGAAAGGCGATCGGGGCAAGGGAAAAAGATATTCTCTTGCAATTTTTGATTGAAGCAGTGATACTTTCTGCTGCTGGGGGTGTAATTGGAACTTTGGTAGGAGTGAGTGGGATTGTTTTAATTAGCACTCTAACTTCATTTCAAGCGGCAGTTTCTCCGGTAGCAATTATTGCGGCGGTGAGTGTTTCCGGGGGGATTGGCCTATTTTTTGGGGTAGTCCCAGCAAAACGGGCAGCGAAACTTGACCCGATCGAAGCTCTGAGAAGCACTTAAAAATTATATTAAACACTATATTAATAATAATATATTCAGCTATTTAATAGGAGATTGCCGATGGTGCAGATTAGTACTCGCCTCTATTGGTTGTTCCAATCACTCATTGCTTTTATGCCCTATCTGCTAGCAGGTCTGCTGGCTGGCACGATCGCCTTAGGGTTGGGCGTTTTCATCGCTCGCTTCCTTCTCTGGGACTGGTTATTGCCTTTGGAAGAGTCATGGCTGTTAACTCTCAAAGAATTGTCTAATCCGACCCTAGACCGATACATGACGGCTCTAACTTTGATGGCTCAGGGGCAAATAACTATTCCTATCCTCCTGGTAATGGGTGGAATTTTAATTTACCGCACTGAAGCGATTCTCGCCCTAGTCTTAGCAATTGGGCTGGGCGGCTCATGGCTACTTAACGGAATCTTCAAGTCTTTCTTTCGGCGCAAACGACCTGATCTCTGGGCATCTTCTAAACGCCCGATGGATTATAGTTATCCCAGCGGTCACTCCATGAGTGCAATTTCCTTTTATGGTTTGTTGGCGGCGATCCTGACGCAATCTCTGAGTGTCCCTTTAGGTATTACTGCTCCCTTGGTAGCTAGTTTAACCTTGGGAGTAGGCTTTAGTCGAATGTATTTTGGCGTGCATTGGCCCACAGATGTCCTGAGTGGGTGGGTTGCAGGAGGTATCTGGCTGGCAGCGTGCTTGTACGGTCTGATTCAGATTGGCGGAATTTAAAGTGGAATTTAAGGCGAAACTTAAAATGAGATTGATAGGCGATCGATGAAAACCCTATCACCCTATCATCAGATTTAAGGCAAAACCCTATCCTCCATAGCTGCCGATTGCTGGGTCAAAACCTTACTACTGCTTTCCTCTAAGAACTTGTCGAGTAATGCTGGCGTAGGTACACAAATCCAGAGGGCTGCTGGAACAACTTCCACAGTAATTGGAGTAGTACCTAGGCACTCTCCATCTGCATGAACTTCTAACTGTGGGTGACTTCTAACCTCAATCTTAGCAGCTCGATAAGTTTTGAGCCGTTCATGGGGCAGGTGCTCACCCCGCATAGCTTTAAAGAAGTGACGCAGATGATCCCATTTGGAGGGTTTATCAATGTACACTACATCCAGCTTGCCATCATTCATTTTTGCATCAGGTGCTAAGGCGAAGTTTACCCCATAACGGGGGCTGTTGCAGATATTGACTTGTAGGGTGTGTAGCCGACGTGTCTTTCTACCGTCAAAGCGTAAAGCCAAGCGGTGGGGTCTAAACTGTAAAAAAGTTTTGATCCCGGAGAAGAAACTTTTGAAAGCAGCCCAATAATTGTTCTTGATTCCTTCTTTGACTTCATCTCCACAAGGAAAGAGTGAGGCTTCTAGACCCACACCCACCACTTCCATAAAATAATAATCATTGGCCTTGCCCATATCAAACTGACTGCGCTCACCCTCCACCAAAGTCTGGACGGCTTGGGTTAAATCGGTGGGAATATTCAAGCTAGCTGCAATGTTATTGCGTGTTCCTAGGGGAATAATGCCTAATACAGTTTGAGTATGCCTTAATCCACGGGCTACGGCTTCGATCG
>JANMHD010000159.1:0-2292 GCA_031374985.1 Coleofasciculaceae cyanobacterium OTE_70_metabat_329
TTAGGAACACTACGCACAGAGATAGTACCATCATGTTTATCAATTATCTTTTTGACTATATTTAACCCCAAACCACTACCTTCTCCCGTAGGTTTGGTAGTAAAGAAGGGATCAAAAATTTTGGGTAGTACCTTAGGCGGAATCCCCGCACCACTGTCTGTAATTTCTAGGCAGATATGTTTCTTTTGTAGTTGGACTGTAATAGTGAGAATACCCTTATTGTTCATTGCTTGTAAAGCATTATGGACTAGATTTGTCCAGACTTGATTAAGCTCATCAGGATAGCAAAGAATCAAAGGAACTTCATCGGGATAGTTACGAATTATCTCTACCCCTTGTTTTAGTTGATTTTGGTAAATGGTGAGGACAGTTTCTATCCCATCAACTAAGTTAGCGGCAGTCTTATGACCCGACTGATCGTAGCGAGCATAGCTCTTGAGGGCAAAAACAATCTTCGCCGCCCGACTACTGGCCATTTTAATGGTGTCGCTACTAGTTTTGAGGGTAGCTAATTGATAGGCAAATTTGAAGATATGAGAACAGTTAGGGCTGTGGAGAATTGGGAGGAATGGGGTAATTTGGTGATGAATGCCTATGTCTACCATTGTGTCGGCGATCGTATCACTATTATCTATTTCTAGAGCATCCAGTTCTTGGGTCAGACCCCGGCGAATTTGCCGTTTTTCCTTACTAGAGAGGTTGATGGTTTGGGCTGCGGAGGTTTGGAGGAGAGTAGAAAAAGCCTGTTGTTCATCGGCGGTGAGAGATTGAAAGAAAATAGGCAAATCACCGAGAGTTTTATGAAAGAAATCACTAATATTTTCTACCGAAGAGCTAATAGCTCCGAGGGGATTATTAATTTCGTGGGCTACGCCTGCTACGAGTTGCCCTAGAGCTGCCATTTTTTCTGATTGAATCAATTCATGCTGGGTTTGCTGTAGTTCTTCAAGGGTATTGGCTAGTTCTTGGTTTTTTTGTTTGAGGTTAATTTCCGCTTGTTTGCGATCGCTAATATCTCGGATCATAAACAAAGTTTCATCTTTCCCTTCAATGGGAACAATTCGCACCTCTTCCTGCTGGACAACTCCCTGAATAGTTAGCTCCTGTTCGTAGATCTGGGTTTTGCCAGTTCCTAGAGCCAGAGCCATGTGGTGCATATGGCGTTGATAAACTTCGGGGAGCATATTTCCTGCTTCCTGAACATTTTTGCCGATGGGGTTATCCCTATCTGGAATCAAACTTAGAAGCTCAGAGGAAGTCACAAACCCTAGATAAGTACCTTGGGCATTAACCCGAAACATAAGATCAGGAATTGCCTGAAGAATTGCCCGATTCTGAGCCTCACTTTCAGCTAAGGCGGCTTCAGCCCGTTTGCGATCGCTCACATCCCGGATCATAAACAACACCTCATCTTTTCCTTCAACAGGAACTACCCGCACCTCTTCATACTGAATTTTGTCCCCAAAGCTCATCTCCTGCTCATACATTTGAATCTCCCCCGTTGTTAAGGCTTGGGTGGTGTAACTCATCTGCCGCTGACAAATCTCTGGGGGCAGTAGCTCGGCCATGTGTTTGCCGATGGATTGATCCTCAGAGGATAATAAATCTAAGACCTCCTTCGCCTCGGCATAGCCTAAATAAATCCCCGCCCCACTGATACGGAACATCAGATCAGGAATCGCTTGCAACATGGCTCGATTCTGAGCCTCACTTTGTTGGAGGGCAAATTCCGTGCGTTGGTGTTGAAGCACTTCTTCCTCTAGTTCCTTAGTGCGTTTTGCTACTTCCTGTTCTAGGGTGTAGTTGTAATCTAGCAAAATTTGCTCGGCCTGCTTACGTTGACTAATATCCATTAAGGTATTAACAACATATACAACCTGTCCCTGTTGATCAAAGATGGGTGTGGATTGGACTTCTAGGGGAATGATGCGATCGGCATGATGAATTTCTAGATCATCAGCTACCGTACTTTCCCCTTGCAATGCCCGAACCAAGGGCAAATCTTCCCAAGGATATAGCCTTTTGGTGTCTGTTTGGTAAAATTGTGGAATAGATAGCTCACTGATTTCATTGATATTATTAATATTATTAACATCTACATCACTACTATCCTCTTTTTCTATATCCTCCTCATGCAAAATAGAGTTAATCTCATCTAATAAACTCTCTTGCCCCTGCTGAATTAATATCTGCCCCACGGGATTAATATAGGAAATGCTCCCTTGGGGATTGTGGACAGAAACTCCTAGGGGTATAGCATCAAGAAATTGCCGGAGTTGATTTTCTCTCTGT
>JANMHD010000190.1:0-1604 GCA_031374985.1 Coleofasciculaceae cyanobacterium OTE_70_metabat_329
CGATCGGGGGACGTTGCAGTAAATTTCGCCGGGGCAGCACCGCAGCGATCGCACCCCTACCTCCCTGCCAATCGGGTTCTACCACACAGACTCGATCGCCCACCATCACCTGTTGCCCAACTTTCTTCAACCGGGAACGGCGAGTACACAATAAAAACCTTGTCTTGACTTCCGATAAACCAGTTTCTAGTTCTAAATCTAATGGCTCTGGTTGATCTACTTTCACTTGATAAAAATTTGCTTGCACAGCTACCACAGTCCCTAGGAGGGAGGCGGGAATATCGGTATCTAAGTATTCTGAATTTAGGGACATTGGATCAACAGGGAGAAAAATTCTGTGCGATCGACAATCTCCAGAATGAGATAACCCTCCATTTTCAGGCTATCGGGAACTTGCTCGATCGGCTCTCCCCCATCTAGCCACACTTCTAGAGTTTCCCCACTGGCCATGCGTTCAAGATGGAGTTTAGTACGTACAAAGTTAATCGGGCAGGGAGTTCCCCGCAGATCCAGCAATTCATTGGTAGTAGTTATTTGTTCAGCCACAAAAAAATTAGGTTAGAAGTTTTTATATTTAAATTCTATTTTACAATCTTTTAGCTTACTTGTTGAGTTGCTATAGAAAACCAATCATTGTTATATTAATAGTTATGGATGAAAGCATAAACCTCAGTTTTACCAATTTAGATATTTTCTTTCAACTACCTCATCTATCAAGTAGATCGAGAGAACAGCCTGCCTTTCGCTTTTTAATTACTCCTAATATCGCCAAGTTAGCTGCTGAAGAGTTTAGCACTTTAGAGGTGACAGTAAAATCTCATTGGCATTCTCTAACAGAGGATGAGCGAGACAAGATAAAGAGAGCTATTTTAGAAATATCTAAACTAGATATAAAAAAGGAAGATAGTATTATTGTAGAATTTGTTATGCGAATTTTGCTGAGTTGGTCATCTCTTCTTTGTTTAACCAATTTTTTTGCTATTTATAAAACAAAAATCCAGTCGATCATAGAAATAGTTACTGAACATATAGACAGAGAAAATAGAGAATATCTAGCAACAATTTCTATCAGCGATCATTGGTTAGATCAAAATTCTGAAGCTAAATCTCTCTTAGAATTGGGACTCCATCAAGCCGCCACACAAAAATCAACCTACCTTGGTTCCTTTGCTGAGTATGCTTCTTTGGAGATTGAGGATTAATGGTTTTCCAGCTAAAGTTTACTGCTCAGGCTATTGCATCCCTAGAATACCTTAGAAATAATGATCCTAAAAAGTATAAAAAAGTGCAGAAAACTTTGGGTTTAATGCAAACTAATCTCCGTCACCAGAGCTTGAATACTCACAAGTATGATGCTTATCAAGGGTTGGAGGGGCAAGATGTTTTTGAGTCTTATGTAGAGAACCGAACTCCGGGGGCTTTTCGAGTATTTTGGTACTACGGAATAGGCAAAGGTGTTATTACTGTCATTGCCATAACTCCTCATCCCTAATCTTTAACTATTACCAAGCAGTTTCAGAATTACGGTAGGATAAGGAAATATAAAATATCAATTCAATTCGATCGCATTACTCTAGGAGTTCATTCCCGTGGCTTATCCCTAT
>JANMHD010000198.1:0-8315 GCA_031374985.1 Coleofasciculaceae cyanobacterium OTE_70_metabat_329
TTCTTGAATGCTTTGATAGAGATTATTTTGATTATCTTGAAGAATTAAATAATCTAAAGATTGGGGGGCTAGTTGCTGGAGTTTCTGCCACATTTTTTCTCGTAGGTCGGCATAATTACAGCGCACCAAAATCAGGGAAAACTCTCCTTCTGAAAGAATAATCGATCGAGCTAGGGTAGATAGCGATCGCCGATTTTCCTCTAAAAATGAAATTTCGAGTTCTGATTTAGTTGCCATGGGAATTTCTTGCAAGTATTTTTTGAACTTAATTTGAACTTAATCTGAATTTAATCTATAAATTTAGCCTGATGGAAGTGTAAACCTAATGTAAGAAGGAGAAACTACTTTAGAACTACTATGCGTTATCTATCTTATCTCCTAGGATTTAGCCTGTTAATTCTGACCCATCAAACATCCTTGCTATTATTTACTCAGCAGGGATCCTTGCCCTCCACATCTTCAGATCATTTAGTTGACCAAAACCACAGTGCAGATAGCTCTGGGGGTGACAGTTCCAGTCCTCCAAAGGGCAGCGATCGTCGGGATAGCTAACTACTAGCTGCTAACTGCTGACTAATCATGGCTTGAAATTTGGCAGTTTCCGCTAGAGCAGGATTGATGCTAAACCAGCGCCCTTGTTCGTCTCGATATTCAAAAACAAACATACTTCTTAGTAAGATGTTGTACTCTTTGTCGCCCCTAATTACCTGCTGCTGGACTACTTGTAATAGTAATTCCCACTCCTGCTCATCCACAGCGAGAGCTAGATCATCTCGATAACCCTTGATAACTGATTCTAGGCAAGCCTGAGAGATAGGGGGATTTTCCTGCTGGAGGCAGTTGTAGAGTAAGCCCAAAAGATTTCGCACATGACCACCACTGATGCGACAAAGTCGATCGAGGGTATTGGGGTGATCAAATACTTCTGTGATTAGTTCTAGTCTTTGGGCAGGCAGAAGTTCAGGAAATGCCCGGGCGAGGACTAGTTGGCGCATCAGGGCTAGGCCAAGGGAAGAATCTGTCCCGTTGCGCTGGGCGATCGGCACCATTGGTAACACCTTGGGGGCAACTCCCCCCCCTAGGCGATTTTTCATAGTTTCAAATTCATTGGAAAAGCTCAAGCCCAAGGGCAGGGTGTAGACTACATGACAGTTAAGGCTGCGGAGTTGACTGCCTCGATCAATAAATAGGTATTCTGGGAGCGATCGCCCACTAGCGGTCATCCGGGGATCTACTCGATCGAGATTATCTACAATTACTACTAGACCCCTTTTTCCTTGGGCTTTCAGTTCACTAATTGCCTTTCCTAAAACTTCTTCATTAATTGCCTTAAGAATTCCTTGAGTTCGGGGTTCTAGGTGCTGCCGGAGTTGTTCCCGGAGTTGGGGACTTTCCTTGGTACGGGCGGTGATTTTAGCAATTCCCAGAGATAGTTCTGCCGTGGCGGATAAATCTAAGGGAGTTTGCAGGAAACCTTTGATCTCATTAAATAAGTTGGCAAAATAAGCAGGATGGAGGTGGATGCCAATTTTTTCTAGGCTTTCCCCCACGGAACGCGCGATCGCCAGCAAAATATCCGAAATATCAATATCGGTCATATCTAAATCTTGGGAAGATTCAAAATACACGACATGGAAAGCTGCCTCCTCTAACTGCGCTTTCAAACGCAGGAGTTCAGTAGATTTACCGCAACCAATATGCCCAGTGAATAATTGGCAGGTCGGCTCATCGGGAGATAAAAGATTAATAGTTCTTCCCAAAGCCTCAATAATTTTTTCTCCCCGCACCGCAGAGCAATCAACATAGTAAGGACGATCGAGGGGATTCCCTACTACCAGAGTTTTACTGGGATTACAAGCTCTAAAGAATTTCTTGAGTTCTAATTTCATGAAAGAATTTGATTTTTGTAAGCAATTTCTCCTAATGTATAGTCTTCTTGAGTTGAGGGGATGAGGGGAGATAGGCGTATCCCAAACTCTAGGTAATTTCCGCACCTCACAAGGTGACGGGGATCATTGCTTTTTTGCTAAGCATACCCATCGAGTATTACAAAAGTTGCGTGTATGCCATTCCTACAAAAACCCTGTACTTAAGGCAGTGCCAACATTTCTGCATAGGGAGATTGATGGAGATGGGCTTTATCTACAGAGCCAAATAGGTGTAGTTTCTCACTAATTACTTCCATCATAGCAGCGATCGCATCCCCCAAAGGTTCTAATAAATCTGGGGGAGAATTGCCACAGAAACCCTGAGTTAGGGCATCCATAAAGGCCATCCGCACTTCTGTATTTACATTAAACTTAGACACCCCTAGTTCAATCGATTTACTCACCATTTCTGGTGGCAGTCCTGATGCTCCGTGTAATACTAAAGGAATAGTTATTAAATCTCGAATTTTCGCCAAACGGGGAAAGTCTAGGCGGGGTGGGCTTTTATATTCTCCATGGACATTACCGATCGTCACCGCCAAGAAATCTACCCCCGTAGCCGCCACGAACTCCACCGCCTGCTGAGGGTCGGTCATCTTTGCTTCTTTTTCCGTGATAGTTAAACCATCTTCAGTCCCACTAATCCTGCCAATTTCTGCTTCTACTGCTGCCCCTTGGGAGTGGGCAAGATCAGTCATTTTTTTAGTGAATTTTAGGTTATCTGAATAACTTAGGGGAGAACCATCCGCCATGATTGATCGCACTCCTGCCTCCAGAGAAACGGCAATATCTTCAGGATTTGTACTATGGTCAAGATGTACCGCAATGGGCATGGGCGAGGATCTGGCTGCTTCTAGACAAAGAGCAATTAAGGGTAAACCCCCATAAATTAGGGCACTAGGATGAATTTGCAAAATAGCCGGACTATTATATTTTTCGGCCGCCCGGAGTACCGCCCGCACTCCCTCTAAGTTGTAGACATTAAATCCCCCCACAGCATAAACATTACGCCGGGCGGTATCCAATAATTCTCTCGTAGAACTTAGCATATAACAATCCTAAATAAGTTGGGCTGGGCTTTGACTACCCTCAGCCCTCAATTTATTAAATCAAATTCACCACTAATTTTATATTGAATTCCTGTTCAAAAACTTCTTTCTTTTGGTCTAAGCTCCAAAGTTCCATGGCACAATCATCATTGGCATAGGTGGGGGTTAACTCTAGGTGCATTTCTGTAGGGTTAGGGTAGGAGCATTTGATGGCTTTGATGGCTCCAATCTGACGCCGATCGAGGGCAACGGCAACCCGTAAAATAGCACTCAAGGAAGCTACTAGCGATCGCTGCTCCTTGGTCAAAAGACTTTGATAAATTTCATGTTTTTTCCGAGGCGGGGCTTTGCGGTGATAGCGGGCAATATTAGCAATAATTTCAATTTCAGTTTCTGTAAACCCCAATAATTCAGCATTTCTAATCATGTAATAGGAATGCTTGTGGTGGGCCGAATGGCTAATAAATACCCCGCAATTATGGAGGATTGCTGCCGCCCACAGGAGGTCACGATCGTTCCCGGTACTTTGGTGTAATTTTTCTTTGGTCTGATCAAAAATACTCAAGGCAAAGCTGGCGGTGCGATCAGCATAGGGCAAATCTAGCCGATACTTTTGGGCAATATTTAACACACTGCGCTGCCGGACAGAATCCTGATATTTCAGGCGGTCTTCAATCAAACCGTGGGCCAGCATCCAGTCCACAATCATACCTTCCCGCAAAGCCCGCTCCCCAATAGCTAGAGAATCAAGGTCAAGCATAGTCATCACCTCGTAGAGAATCATGGTTCCCGCAATGATGATTTCAGCTCTTTGGGTAGATAATCCGGGAATTTCACAGCGCTGTTGGTAGTTCAGGGAACTAAATTTTTGTAACAATTCAGCAACATCATCACGGGTTAGGAGATAGCCACTAAGAGAGGAAGGAACAGTGCCTAATTTTGCTCTAGCATGGATACTCGCAAGGGTTTCGATCGTCCCAGAAGTACCGATCAACCGCACCATCTCTCCTTTACCGAGATTGGCTTTCAGTTCATCCACTGGACGCTCTAACATACCCCGAATATAGGCATGGAGGTAGCTAAATTGTTCATTACTAATGGGGTCAGTAGTAACATATTCCGCCGTCAGGCGGACTGCGCCGACCTTAGTGCTGCTGAGGAAGCGGGGTTCGTGGCTATCTCCTAAGATCAACTCTGTAGACCCACCGCCGATATCGACAATTACATGGGGTTGGTTGTTCAATTCCATCCCCGATAGAACCCCTAGATATATCCGCCGGGCCTCTTCCTGTCCAGAAATTAAATCTACACTGAGATTGAGCTCCTGCTGGATACGCTGGAGAAACTCTCGACCATTATTAGCCTCCCGGACTGCGGAAGTAGCCACGGCAATTAGTTGTTCGGCATTGTAACTAGCGGCTAGTTGTTGACAGCGGCGGAGGGATGCGATCGCCCGATCCATCAATTCTGGTTTTAGATTTCCGGTCTCAAAACAGCGATCGCCCAAACGTACCGTATCTCTTTCCCTAGCAATAATCGTAAAAGCTGGGAAGCTAGGTTGTACCCGGACAATTACCATATGGATCGAATTAGTCCCCATATCAATGGCTGCCAGAATGCGATCTTGCTCCGCAGGGCTAATGCCAGCAGAGTTAATCTGTTCCTGCCGATGAGGATAGGGATCGATCTTGCTCCGCAAGGCTAACGCCAACGCCTGTATACTCAGCATTTTCTCTGCATCCATAGCTTTTCACCTTTTCCAACCTTAACTTCCAACTTTAACTAATGCCAGTGGTAGGGGCACAAGGCCTTGCGCCCCTACTCTAGCCCCATCTGGAGTTAAACATAATTCACAATGCGAGCAAACTCTTGGGGGTCAAGACTTGCACCCCCCACTAACACCCCATCAATTTCTGGTTGCGCCATAATCTCATCCACCAAATTAGCCTTAACGGAACCACCATAAAGAATTGGGACATCAGGATTACCAAAGGGCGATATTACTCCGTCACTCAACTGCGATCGAATCACCCCAATTACTCGGTTAGCTTCCCCAACTTCACAGGTCTCCCCCGTGCCGATCGCCCAAATCGGCTCATAGGCAATTACCAATTGAGTTAGATCCACCCCTACTAGACCCTGCTGCAACTGACTAATAATAATACTTTCCGTTTCCCCAGCATCCCGTTGGGCTTTGGTCTCGCCCACACAGAGAATCGGCTTGAGTCCAGCTTTTTGAGCCGCAAGTAGGCGCTTATTAACCGTAGCATCAGTCTCTCCGAAGTATTGTCGGCGCTCACTGTGGCCAACAATCACATAACGGACTCCAATTTCTGTCAACATTGCTGGGGCAATTTCCCCCGTGAAAGCCCCTTCTTCAGACCAGTGAACATTTTGCGCCCCTAGGCGAATCCGGGAGCCGTGAAGACTTTTGGAAACTACCCATAAAGAAGTTGCCGGAATACACAACACCACCTCTCGTTCTTCTGGGGTATTTTCTAGATGAGGTAAAAACCCTTGGAGAAACTCTGAAGCCTCCCGCACCGTCTTATACATTTTCCAATTGCCAGCAATAATAATTTGACGCACAGTTATTTTTTTAAGTAATTTTTAATTGATTTAGTCAGCCTGCTGCTCTAGTAATATTCATTTTCTTATGTTTTGCCTCAATTATCTCTCAGAACTTTCACAGATTAGCTAGGTTAGAAACAATCTTAAGAAAACAGTCCCAAAAGCTCTACAAAAAGCCTAGCCTTGATCTTCTCTAATTTCTCTAATTGAGGATATAATTGCTTAGTAGCTAATTTAGTCATTAGCCTACTGGGGTTGTAGCTCAGATGGATAGAGCGACCGCCTCCTAAGCGGTAGGTCGAGGGTTCAAGTCCCGCCAATCCCGTTATCATCTGTAAATATATTGTAGAGTTTTAGCCAAATAGCCACATCCACAGGGGAATTGTAAATAGGAGCAGGAAACAGCCCAGAAAAACAGTAGTCACGGCTAGATCCCGATCGAGCTTATAGGTTTCCGCCAGCAATGTGGTGCTAAAAGCAGGGGGCATTCCCATTAATAAAACTAAAGAAAGGCGCAGAGAGCCTGTTACACCAACAAACATTAAGCCTGTTCCTACTACTAAGGGAGTCAACAACATTTTAATTGCAAGACAAGTAGCTCCCTGTTTTAAATTTTTTAGGGAATTGAGCTTACTCAACTGGATGCCAATCATAATTAGAAATAGGGTAACTATCACCCAACCGCCATTTTTGACTACTTGATCTATAGGATCAGGCAGAGGCAAGGTGCGGAAAACAAAGTAGCCCAAGATAAATGCCCAGATTCCAGGGTTTTGCAAAATTGCTTTGATAGTTCCCCCCCAACCTCGCTTATTTTTTGTATCCCCATAGTGGGTAGCAAGGGCAATTCCAAAAATGTTTAATCCAATAACAGCACTCAAGTCATAAAATAATGCCCAAGGAAAATATTCTGCCCCCACAAGGGACAGAATTACTGGAAATCCTAAAAAGCTAGTATTTCCTAGCATCATGGCAAACATAAAACTTCCCTGAGTACCCCGCTCCCAATTACTTTTGGTAACGATCGCCATCTCTTGCTGATCATGTTCTAGGTTACTGGCAAAGTCTACGCCACGGGAAATTGCTCGGAGTCGCTCATCACTAACACCCAGATCAATCCAAATCCAAGCTAATCCTGCACCTACAGCAATAGCTATCCAGGCTGTGATTGGCGCAATCATAATGTAACCATCTAAATTAGCTCGTCGCAAAAACGAAATAATACTAAAAGGTGCACCCACAAAAAATAAAAACTTGCCTAGGTAAGTAGAAGTATTTTTTGGTAATACTTTACCTAATATATAACCCAAGGATACCCAGCCAATGAGAGTGGCATAAAGGCGGACAAGAGGGCTGTCAAAGGTAATCATAATTCTCAAATAGTTTTACTGATAAATTGCCAATATCAAGTATGGAAATTTATCCCATAGTTTAAGAGGCTATGGAGATAATAGCCAAGCCCTGATAGTATTTTTGATCAAAAATATAGCTGAGTGTGGACAAGAAAATCTTTAACTACAATTTTATTGCTCCATTTTCTTGAGTTAGCATATCTTAAGAGATAGAGAAAATTACTTAGAAGAATTTTATGAATCAAAACAATACATGTAAATATTGTCCAAGACTTACTAAAAACTCTATTCACCACTTTGATAGCTAATCAGCACCTCAGAAAAGATATTGTCGGGTTTAGGGAGAATAAATAGTCGGATCGGGTAGCTAGGGAGATACAAGGGCTTCGTCTCTTGGAACTACAAAACTAGAAGCAATATTTTAATCTAGTGACAATCACGGTCATAGTAGAAAAAGTTTAGACGCATTTACTTCAGAAGCAGGAGATCAATACTGCCGGATTTAAGGTTAACTTACTAGAACATTTTGATGAGATAGAAAAATTTCTTTATCGAAAATAAGAGTCTAGATCATAACTTTCTCCATAACCAATCTTTTTGCTATCAGGTTCTTACCACCTTTGTATAAGAATATTTAGCCAAATGTCTTGTAGAATGTTATCCAACTCGCAGAAATACTCACTATATCGCTATTGTTATGGATGCATGGAAACTAAATTAGTATCAATAATTATTCCTTGTTTTAATGCGGAACTCTGGGTGGAGGAAGCAATCAATAGTTGTTTACAGCAGACCTATCCCCACCTAGAAATTATTGTCATTGATGATGGTTCCACTGATAGCAGCCTAGAAATTATCAAAGGATTTCAGGGAGCAGTTACTTGGGAAACGGGAGTCAATCGGGGCGGTAATTATGCCAGAAATCGGGGATTTACCTTATCTAATGGAGAGTATATTCAGTATTTGGATAGTGATGATTATTTGCTGCCAGATAAAATTTCTCAACAGTTATCCTTTCTAGAGCAAACCCAAGCAGACATAGTGTATGGAGATGTTCGATATCAGTACCATACAACTGAGGGAGCGATTTACCAAGAAGATGCAACCTTCTGGGGTATTGCCGGGGAACATGAGGATTTTCTGGAATCTCTCCTTACCTATGGCTGCCTGCCACCGATGGCTTATCTACTCAAGCGGCAAGTAATTATGAATAGTCTGGGATGGGATGAAAGTTTGCCCGCAGCGCAAGATCGGGATTTTTTGATCTCCTTAATGCTAACTAATCCTCATCTCAGAGTTAAGTATCAGCCCAGTATTGGAGCAATTTATCGCCGTTATGGAGATGTCACTGTTTCTACAGCCAGTAAGCATCGTTTAGTACACAGCTTTTGTCGAGTTTTGGCAAAGGCTGAATC
>JANMHD010000200.1:0-1722 GCA_031374985.1 Coleofasciculaceae cyanobacterium OTE_70_metabat_329
ACTTCCCCAGAATCTTGGGGGACAAAGGTGACAAATATGGCCGATTTACCAGTTTTTTCCTTGATTTGTTTGGCAGCGATCGCTAATTCTGCATAGGTCTTGGGGGGTTGAGCAATCCCGGCTTTTTGCAGCAAGTCTTTATTGTAGATATTTACCGGAGTCGTCAAATACCAAGGTAAGCCAAAACTTTGATTATTTAGGGTGGAAGCCTGCCAAATATTCGGTAAATATTTTTGTTGTTCCAGAGCAGGAACTTTGGTACTGAGGTTGAGCCAAGCGTTTTTAGCAGCTAATTGGGAAGCAAAGGAAGGGTTGAGGTTGACCACATCCGGGGCAGTTTTGGCAGAAACGGCCGAGAGGATTTTGCTTTCCATCGCTGTCCAAGGCACATCCACCCAACGAACTTTCACCCCCGGATTAGCCGTCTCAAACTGAGAGACTAAACGATTAAAATAATCATTAAATTCTGGTTGGAGTTGCATTGTCCAAAATTCAATTTCTGGAGTAGCAGGATTACTCGCCGGGGAACCACCACAACTAACTAGCCAAGCTAAACTAAGCCCCAAGAGGGCAAAAATAGACCAGCGAAAAAGTGATCTTAAAAATTTTGTGGAGAGGGAAAAATAAGACATAGGGAAAATTAATTACAGATTTTTTAAAAATATTTATCAACTCTAGAGATTCTAGGATAAATTGAAATGCAGTAGTCACCTATTATAGAGAGTAAGGTAGAATTTACCCAAGCCTACGATTTTTGCCTAATTCCCATCCTAACCTCTAGCCACTATCCTGCTTATGTTGAGCCGTCTTACTAATATCTTCTCCAAACGGAAATCGGGCATTGGCATTGAAATTGCGCCCGATCGCATTAATATTGCCCAAATGAAAAAGAAAGGGCAAGCCTATCAGCTAACTACTTTCGCCAGCCACGAAGTCCCGGAAGGGATTTTTGAAGAAGGGAAGATTGCCAATTCTCCTGCCCTAGCTGACTTAATTAAGGAAGCGCTAGAGGAAAATAAAATCAAAGTAGATCAGGTAGCTACGGCTGTACCTATGCGGGAATCAGTAATACGGGTGATCCCGATTCCGGCAGAACTAGACGATCGAGAACTCCGAGATATGGTACTTAATCATGAAGCGGGTTTGTACCTTCCCTACCCTAGAGAAGAAGTGGATCTGGATTACCAAAAACTAGGCTTTTTTACCGATGAAGACGGCATTGAAAAAGTTCAAGTGTTGTTAGTCGCCACCCGAAAGGAAGTAACTGATATGTATCTAGAAACTTTTCAGCAGGCAGAACTGAAAGTTAATGTGCTGGAAATTAATACCTTTGCTTTAATTAGAACTATCAGGGAACAATTAAGACAATTTGGAAGCCAAGAAGCAGCCGTGTTAATAGATATTGAATTTGATAGTACCGAAATCGCCATTATTGTAGATGGAGTTCCCCAGTTTAACCGGACTGTGGATATCGGCATCTACCAACTACAAAGCGCCCTCAGCCGGGCTATGAATCTGCCCACTTCTCGAAATCCAGAGCTACTACAAAGCATGACTATCCCCGAAACTCCGGCGGACGGCCTGCGGACGGGAGCCACCGGGATTAACCCAGGGATGGCATCTTTACTAAGGGTGCTAGGGGAATTAGCAGATGAGTTGCGACGATCGATCGATTTTTATCTAGGGCAAAGTGAAAATCTGGAAGTTGCTCAGTTATTTCTC
>JANMHD010000229.1:0-9809 GCA_031374985.1 Coleofasciculaceae cyanobacterium OTE_70_metabat_329
ACTTATAGGTTTGACGATCGCTACCTAGGCAGAACTGCTAGAGTCGTATTTTGGTAGTAATGAGCCAAAATTTGTTGGTAGTTGGTTCCTTGGGATGCCAAATTGTAAGCCCCCCATTGACTCATGCCAATCCCGTGACCGAAGCCCTTACCATTGATTTGGAACCCTCCAGCCGTGGGAACTGCTGTAAATAGCGCACTTTTGAGACTCAAGGCACTGCGGAAAGCATCACCATCCATCGTCCGGGTTCCTTGGCTTCCTCGGACTTGAACTTTTTCAATTCTGCCATTGGGAGTAACTTTCACCGGTGCGATCGCTGTCACATTGCCTACCCCACTAATTTTTCTGCCCAACTCACTACCAGAGAAGGATTGTGTCCACTGATAACTAGGATTACCTTGGTCAAAATCAGGCACACCCCGGAGGTAGGGCAGGGGTTCGACCCACACATCTTCTACATTTTCCGTATGACCACCAGAGGAAGCATGGAAAGCTGCCAAGACTATATTTCCGTTGTAGGTCATCACTTGCCCCGAAGTTGCCGCTACCGCCGCTTGGGTCGTGTTGGTTTCGGAAGTTATGCCTTTGTAGACTTGATGACCAGTGGTATTGCCTAGATCAAATAAGGGATTGTTGGACTTCGATCGCTCATACAGAGCATAGGAACGAGCCGCCACCGCTTGGGCTTTGAGAGCCTCTTGGGGCCAACTAGCAATCATTTCTGCCCCGACCACACTGGCAAGATATTGCTCTAGGTCTACATGATTAATAGCGGTGACTCCATTCCCGGTAGGGACTAGCTGAGTTCTGCCCCGATACCAACGGTCATCAATCCACACATAGCCGTCATTACTAGGTTCAATCCAAAGTTGTTGGGATTGCCAATTAGCCAAAGCTACGTTGCCCCTATTCGGCACAGCACTGAAAGAGTTCATGGCGGCAATTTCACCAACTTTTTCTCCGGCACTATTTCGGACGATCGCATCAGTAGAACTGCCTACCTGTACCTTAGCTGATTGTTCGATCGCTACCCGCAACTGCATAGCAGCCTGGGCAGGACTAACTAAGACAATCCAGACCACCAAAGAAAGCCACCAGGGTCGGCGGCTAAGGCTTGCGGAGTATTTTATTAGTATCACGGACAGAGAAGAAAGTGATAAAGATTTGGATATCATTGTCATCTATATTCCTAAAAATTGAAGTGTGAGAAGCTCATGGTAGTTTTACCATACTTTTCTCCATTTTTGCTGCCGATTATTCAGAATTTACTAATTAGTTCCTACTTTCGGTAATCCCTGATTTTAGCAACAATTCTTCCCAAGAAAGCTCTTCTTCTCCAGAAGTTCCCCAATCCAAAGAAAAACAAAAAATCTTTCTATCTTTCCCTACCTCGATCTAACTTTTTTAACTTCGTATAACTTCTTTACCTCCCCTTACCTCCCTGTACCTCTCCTTACCTCTTCTCAAAATATTGGCATCCTCCACAAGCCCCCATCGGATTTATAGCACACCGAATAAGTTCTGAATGAGCATTAAATCGACAATTAGCATCCCCTAAAATCAGTTTACCCTCAACCCAGCTAGTCTCTGTCGGCAGAGGGGCAGATTGCACATACAAAGCTATTTTATGGAGTTGGTAGCGTCCAAACTTGAGATGGTAACGATGACGACGCTCCAAGACTATATAGTTTTTATCTGCCAAGTTAAGATAATTTCCGGGTTGAGGCATCCAATCTAGGCTAATATCTCCCAAGGATTGGGCCGACTGACTAAGAATCACCTCTGTAGGCAGGGAATTTCGCTCCATAAGGTTTTCTAATTTTGACCAAGTGAATGCTTAATAAATAACTTAGTGGCGATCGTGCTTGATACGCAAAAATATCTAAGTTTATTATGATAACCAACTATGGGTAGATTTTGCTGTAGGTTATTGCTGGAAATTAAAATCTGTTGGGTAATTGCAGTTCCAGAGCATGGCCATCTCGGCAGTTCCTAGTGGAGAAATTTTTTGAGCAGGCAGGCTGGGGAGCCAAGACTGGAAAGATTTACCCCCTTGAGAGAGAAACTTTTCTAAGGCTGGTAAAGCTTGGGGGCGGTAGAAACCACAGAGGGGATGCCAATAATTGTGGTGAGGAACTAGGGCCAGGGTATCAAGGGGAAGATTAGGTAATTGTGATCGCCACTGATTGAGAATTTCTCCATCTAATAAAGGTAGATCACAAGCTAAAACCAGTACCCAATCAGCAGATATCTTACCTAAGCCTTGACTCAGAGCAACTAAAGGTCCTTGGGGGGGAATAGTTTCTGGAAGCCAATGATATTTGGACTGATCTCTCCTAGTCTCTATCAAGGCGGATCGATCTCCCCCAAGTGGTAGTGAAAAAGAGGGTAGTGTCAAAGCCTCATTTTGTAAATAACTCTGATAAATTTTTGATCGGGATGTAAGTAGATAAATCTCTTCACAACATAAATTCGCCGCATCAATTACTCTTTGGAGCATAGAGATACCTTCCCAGGGTAACAGGGCTTTATCTTGCCCCATCCGAGAACTAGCTCCTCCTGCTAAAATCAAGGCCGCTGTGTGCAAACTCATTGCTATAAAATAGATTAAGATTAAAAACATAAATTATTCTAAAAGAGGTTTGATATTCCATGACTCCTTCCTTAGCTAACTTTTTTTACAGTCTCTTGGCTGGTTTCTTTATTGTAGTTATCCCCGCTACCGCCTTCTTGTTATTTATCAGTCAGAGAGACAAGATCGAGCGTTCATAATTAATATGTAAGGTATATAAGGGCGGGGAAGAAGTTTAACCTCTTAGTTTATGGGTGGTTATAAGTTAAAATACTCACCTAAGAATTTCCTCTCTAGGCATTCCCCGCCTCCTTAACTTTGTTATCTATAGCTTTTTTTTAATCACCTCAAGTATCCGACTAGAAGTAAACTCATGGTAAATTTTGGGCTAAATTCAGCGAGTATTCTCGGTATCTTCTTGGCAGTAGGTGGCGCGGGATTGTACTTCATGCGATCTTTTCGCCCAGAGTTGTCCCGTGATCACGATATTTTCTTTGCAGCGATCGGGCTATTATGTGGTTTTATTTTAATTTTTCAAGGTTGGCGCCTAGACCCTATCCTACAATTTGGGCAATTTTTATTGGCAGCTTCCGTAGTATTTTTTGCAGTAGAAACAGTTCGTTTACGGGGAGCAACTACTGAACAGGCAAGGCGGACTTCTCCTCGATCGAATGATAATGACGATGACTATCGCCCCATTACTAATGCCTACACCTACACCGCAGAACTAGACGAACTAGAATCGGCTGATGATTATCCTAGTAATCGGCGTTTACGAGGAACTACTCGTCGTAATGATGACTACGATCCAGAACCACCCCGTCGTCGGGCCACCCCGCCCCGATCGAATACTACTCCACCTCCAGAAAGTCGCTCTAAGCGCCCCTCTTCTAGACCAGAAAGACCAGAAAGTAGACTGGAAGATAAATCAGAAGGTAGGTCAGAGGGCAGAAGTCGGAGAAATGATTGGGATGAACCAATTGCCCGGCCTAGGGAAGATTGGGATGAGGCTCCCTCCAATCGTCGCCCTAGTCGTCGTCCCCGAAATGATTCACCGACCCAAGATTATGAATCTCCCAGCACTTCTTGGCAGGAAGAAGAGTCAGAAACTAAACCAAGGCGGCGAAGACCTCAATCTGCTGAGGATCCTCGGAGTTCTGCCGATGGGCGGACTCAACCCCGGCGAGAAGTTTCTCCCCCTGAAGACTATGTAGATTTTCAGCCGGTGGATTCTTCTCCTATTTCTCCTACTTCAGAGGAAGAGAATGAAGACCAGCCAAGGGGATCGGAATACTAGGCTATCTATGCCTAGGGAAGTTATGAAGGGCATAGCTGGCTCGATCGCTGCTAAAAGATTTTTGCGGTTTTGGCCATGGTTAGTGATCATCTGGGCTGGCGGGGCTACTTTAACCGGCTGTAATCCGCCTTTGTCCGATTCTTTTACCCTAAATAGCCGCTACACAGATGAGCAGGCTTCTTTGAGTGGGAGCGGTCAATTTGTGGCCTTTGTCAGTAGTCGGGATGGGGCTAACCAAGTTTTGCTTTACGATATCAAGGGGCGGACTTTTGTAGCCTTGCCGGGGCTGAACTCCCCTACTATGATCGCTCAAAATCCTAGTCTGAGTCGTAATGCCCGCTATGTTGCCTACCTTGCTAATAATCAGGGAAAACTAGACATATTCATTTACGATCGCCTAACTCAGCGTTCTGAGGTTGTCACCCTAGGGTATAAAAATTTAATTCGCCGTCCAGCTTTGAGTCCTGATGGCCGCTATCTGGTATTTGAGACCGATCGCCGGGGACAGTGGGATATTGAAGTGATTGATCGCGGCACAGGAATTGAATTAGATAAGCCGGAGGGATAGGATGATTAACTTAAAGTTTGACATAAAACGATCCCCCCTAGCCCCCCTAGCTCTTTCAGAGCGGCTACGCCATCAAAAGGGGGGGATGTCAAAGCTCGGCGGGAAGTTATTGCTGCTGGGGCTAGCTCTAGGGTTGGGCGGATGCCCAAATACTGCCCGATTGCTGGAATTTCCCCTGGATTCGGGGGGCAGGAGTCTGAATAGTTCTGCGGCTGAGCTACAACCCCAGATTGCTGATCGCTACTTAGTTTTTGTGTCTGATCGGCGGGGTTCTCAGGATATTTTTCTCTTTGATGCTATTGATCGCCAGTTAATTGATTTACCGGGTTTAAATAGTTTAGATGCGATCGCTTCCCATCCTAGTGTCTCGGAAGATGGCAAGTATATTGTCTTTCAGGCAACTCGCCAAGGTAAGTCTGGAGTTTATCTGTACGATCGGCAATTATTTCAAGTACGAGATCTTAGGGATAATCTTAGTCCTGAAATCCGAAATACTGAGGTGAGGAATCCGGTAATTAGTGCTAACGGTGGAATAATTGCTTTTGAAGCAGCTATCAATGGCACATGGCATATTTATTTGGTCGATCGGGGGGGCAAACCCCTAGATATTCCTACCTTGCCCCGTTAAATCCAGCATACTTTTTCCGATGTCAGGGGAGATCAGGTAGACTTTAAGTCTGGGGTGATAAATCTTGGTAAGTAGTTGAGGTGGTGAGAAGGAGTAAAATTTGCATGGAGAATTTGTCAGCGAATTTGGCAGAAAAATTAGCTCAGGTCTGGCGGACACGCTTAGAAGTAGAATGTCCACATCAAAGTAATATTACCCACGAAAGTATTATTCAATGGTTATTGGGAGCAGAGCAAGATAACTTTGCTGCTCTGACTCCCCAGCAGTGGTCTATTGTCCAGCAGGCCATGAATTATCGCTATCGGATTCTTAAGGAGCGTTATCTAGGTGTCCCACCGGCTAGATGCTATCAAAATCTAACGGGTCGTCTGGGTTCCTTGGTGTTACTCCGTAATAAGATTCGGACTTGGGTGGCTCTGAGCCGAGATCGCCAGAGGGCAGTGGTAGATGTGTTGCAGGAGGTAATTCAAGAGTTGCTTCATAGCGATCGCTATATCCAAAAACAAATTCGCTGGATTTCGGAATGTACTAGAGATACTAAACTCCGGGATGCCTTGCTTCTCTCAGCGGTAGAAGAATACTGCTTACGCCCAATTCGGAATCAGCCCTTGATCGTATACCGCTTTGTCAATTTTCTCCGCCGCTCCCAACGGGGCGGGATGACCCATATTCCTGAAGGGGAAATTATTAAACTAATTTCTGAAGAAGTTGTGGGGGAAGATTCCGACAATCCTATGAATCTCTGGGATGGCCAAGCCATTACTGCTTACCAAGAAGAGCAAAGTTGGTTACAACAACAATCTCTCCGGTTAAATGTCCAGCAAGAATTTGAAAATTATCTTCAAGAACAGTTAGGAGAAGGGGCAGTACAGTGGCTACGTTTATATCTGCAAGGCAAAACCCAAGAAGCGATCGCTCAATCCTTAGATTTACCTATTAAGCACATCTACCGTCTCCGAGAAAAAATTAGTTACCATGCTGTGCGAGTATTTGCTATCAAAAACCAGCCAGAGTTAGTTACCAACTGGTTAGAAATTTCCTTACAGGAGCATAGTTTAGGCTTGACTCCCCCGCAATGGCAGGAATTTACTGTCAACCTGACTCTCGAACAGCAAGAAATCTTAAAAAAATTGCAATCAGGGCTAGATTTTAATGCGATCGCCCAAGAAAGTAATCTTAAACTGCATCAAATAGTAACTGAGTGGAGCCGGATCTACATGAAAGCCCAAGAAATTAGGAGTAGTTAGGCTAGTTAATCTTGGTCTGGATCGCTGTTATTTCCTGGAGCATTTGGATCATTATCGGGGGCAGAAGATGATTGTTGATTGCGTTGTTTAGCTCTTTCCAACTTTTCCGCCCTTGCTCTAGATTGCTCATCTCGAATCTGTTTCTGCTTTTTTCGTTCATCCCTAGCGAGGTTAATGCTATTACGTCCTTTCTTATGGGGCATTGCTTGCTCAAGATTTCTGAGGAGGGGCTGGGCTGGCGGCTCATCCTGACCATACCACCAGGACACTAATAAGCCATAGCTCACCCCCGCTACTAGAGCCAAAATAATACTAAATTGGACATGATAACTAAAGGTTACTAGGGCAAACAAAAAGATTAAGCTGACCTTACTACCCTCGATCATGCCCTTGATTTGGGGATCCTCTCCTGCTTTTCTTTTCATCAGGCTGGATAAATTTTCGATTATTTATTTAAATTTAATAATGACTGCCAGATTTCCGGTGATGAACGGCGGTTACTCCTTCCTGCTGGAGGACTTTGCCGTTTTCGGTGGTGGCATAAATTACCCAATGATCGCCACACTCCATCCGCTGCTCCACTTCACATTCTAGGTATGCTAAAGACCCGGTAAGAATTGGGCAACCATTTTGAGCGATCGCTGTTTCTACCTCTGCAAATCTATCTTCCCCCGGCGCAAAGGGTTTCATAAAGTGCTTCCGTAGTTGTTTACCCTCGGCCAAGATATTCAGGACAAACTTACTGCCGGGATAAAGCAGGGATTCGATCGCCCTTTCTTTCCCTACTGCCATCGTTAACCCCGGGGGATTAAAAGTTGCCTGAGAAACCCAATCTGCCAACATTCCTGTGGCTACTTCCCCCTGCTTGGCACTAAGAACGCAAAGAGAGCCGACAATTCTACCCACTGCTTGCTCTGTTCGGGCAGCTTGAGATTCAATAACTGGCTGTCGGGGGGTACGGAGTTTGCGAGATTTTTTAATAGCTTGGGCAAAATCAATCCCCGCCTCTTCGCACATTTGGATATGTACTTCTGTGGGCTTAAACTTAACTCGAATTGGCTCAAACCCAAAATTATACCCTGCATCCTTAAGCTTCCCTTCCAGCAGATCCACCGCTTCCCCACTCCAACCAAAGGAGCCAAAAACCCCAGCTAACTGACTCTTCGAGGCATTGGCAAGAATAATTCCCAAAGCAGTTTGCACTGGAGTGGGTAGATGACCGCCGAGGGTAGGGGAACCGATCGCAAACCCAGCAGATTTAGCGATCGCAGTTTTAATCTCTTCCGGTTGGGCAAATTCACAATTGATAGTTTCTACTGCTACCCCAGCTTTAGTAATGCCACGGGCGATCGCCTGCCCCAAAATTGCCGTATTTCCGTAGGCGGAGGCATAGATCATGGTCACCATAGTTTCATTAGCCCGTTGTTCTTGGCTCCACTGCTGATAATCATGAATTAATTCTCGCAATCCATAGCGCACCATCGGCCCATGACCGGGAGCAACGATGGTTTTAGAAAGATTCAAAAAGGGATCAAGTTTTTCTAGAGCAGCTTCCACTTGGCGAGCGTAGGCAGCCATGACAGAATCAAAATAATAGCGGCGATCGTCACTAAAGGTAGTCCAACCCTCATCTAGAAATTGATCGCTACAGATATGCGCCCCAAAGAGCTTATCGGTGAATAGAATTTCCGTCTGGGGATCGTAGGTGCATAGTTCATCAGACCAGCGGGGAATAGGTGTAGTCAAAAACTGGAGTTGATGCCCCTTGCCTAAATCTAGAGTTTCTTCTCCCCGGACAATGAGGAGATTTAATTCTGTATTAGGCAGCAGAGAACGTAGAGCGATCGCCCCCGGATTGGAACAGACAAAAGTTACTTGAGGAGCAACTTCCAGCAGAGCCTGAATAGTTATTACCCGATTCGGATTGACGTGGGCCAAAATTAGGTAATCAATTTTTTGAGGATCGATTCTTTGCTGCAAAGCCTCTAAAAAAATACTCGTAAAAGATTCTCCCGGTGGGTCAAAGAGAGCAACTTTATCCCCTTGAACCAAAAAGGAATTAGCTGTAGTACCTCGTTCTCTGGCGTACTCAATTTCAAACTTCAATCTGTCCCAAGTCCTTGATCGCAGAATCAGGGTATCTAATCCCAAGGGCAAAACTTGAACATCACGGGGCTTTGTAGTTGTTGTCATAAATTTAATAATGATTCCCCACTTTTCGATGATGCACGGCAGTCAAGGCATCGGCTTTAGAAATTCTGCCAGTATCTACGGTGCTGTAGACAATCCAGTGATCGTGTGCTTCCATGCGAGTCACCACATGGCATTCTAGATAGGCAAGGGCATCGGTGAGAATGGGGGAACCGTTATTGGCAGTTTGGGTTTTGATACCAGCAAAGCGATCGGCACCAGGAGCAAATCTTTTTAGGAAATGCTTCATTAAGGGCAGGTGATTACCTTCTTCCAAAATATTCAAGACAAAGTTATCACCCACTTGCATCAGGGATTCGATCGCCCGATCTTTGGCTACGGCGATCGTGATTCCCAAGGGCTTAAAACTAGCTTGAGTCACCCAAGAGGCCAGCATCGCCCCTTTAGCATCTCCTTTATTGGCAGTAATAATGTACAAACCTCCACTCAGTCTGCCTAGGGCTTTGTCTAGGTCAGTATCTAGAGATTTCATTTGTTTGATGGTGCGATCACGGGTTAACCACTGTCCCAAGTCGGTTCCGGCTTCTTCGCAGAGTTGATAAATAGATTCCGTAGGGGTTTCCTTAATCCGAATTGGCGGAAAGGCAATTTTTACGCCCGACTCCCGGAAGTTGGTCAACATCGGGTCGATCGGTTCATCGTCACCGCCGTAGGATTCAAATAGTCCCACGGATTGCTTATTAGTAATGGCTGCTAGGATAGTTCCGATCGCTGCACTGGTGGGGTTCGTAGTTTTGCCAGAACTGGGGGGCATCCCGATCACAATCCCAGCGGATTTTTTAACTATTTCTGTGACTTCTTGGGGATCAGCAGATTTTAGATCCATCATTTCCACTGCCACATCGGTTTTGGTAATCCCCCTAGCTACGGCTTGGGAGATGCGATCGCTATAGCCATAATCTGCCACGTAGAACACCACCACTCCAGTTTCCGCCTTGGCTTTGGCTTGGCTCCAGCGTTGGTAGCGATCGATTAATTCCTGCACATTAAACCGTAATAATGGCCCATGACCTGTGGCAATGGTATCCACGGCTGGCAATTCTCCCATGCGTTTCAGGGCAGAAAGTACCGATCGAGCATTAGGAGCCATTAGGCAATCGTAGTAAAAACGGTAATCTGGTTCGATCGCCTTCAGGTCTTCATCAAAGAGAGCTTCGGTGCAGTAGTGAGAGCCAAAGGCATCGCAGGTGTAGAGGATACCTGTACCGTGGTCGTAGCTAAACATGGTATCAGGCCAATGCAGATTGGGGGCGATCACAAATTCTAAGGTGTGACCTTTGCCTAAT
>JANMHD010000250.1:0-8543 GCA_031374985.1 Coleofasciculaceae cyanobacterium OTE_70_metabat_329
ATACTAGACGGCAAAATGACGACATGAAAAAACTTACTATTAGATGCTCTGATGAAGAGTACGCAATTCTTTTGGGGTATTGTAAGGACACTGATCGAACCCAGAACGATGTCCTTAGAGAATGTATCCGTCGTCTGAAATCTAAGAGAAAGCCGCCCTAAAAGTGCGGGGCTTGTATCCCAATTTTTCGGTCAACGGGCAGAACAAGAGCACCAACGGGCGGAACAGCAATTAGAACGACTCCAAGCTAGGCTCCGGGAGCGGGGCATTGATATCTGAGAGACATCTAGAATTTTCCCTATGATATGATTTTGTTGATAGCGTTATTTATATCTAATATTTAATTCCTTTGGATAAACCCTTGAGCCAACCTCATCCCCCTTCCTCCCCAACTCTCTCCCCAAACCTGATAGTCAAGGGGAAAATAAATATCTATGCCAGAGATATCATTGCTACAACACCTCTGGAAACTTTGAGAGAAATTACCCTAGAAAAATCCTCAGAGGTTGCTTTCCCAGAGAATAGATTAGCACCAGAATTATCGATCGCCCCCCTAGAAGACGCCCTCGAAGAATTACCAGAAAAATCTCCAGAGGAATTAGCCCAAGAGTTGGCAGAAAAATTGGTTGCAGAGGCTGAAGCGCGCGATCGGAGCATGGCCGAATACCACCAACTCCAATATCAATTATTGCTAGTTACCTTAGTTATCGCTCTAATTATTTTCCTAAGCGTATGGTTAGCTTATTCTCTCCCCACTGCCCTAAATTATTTACTAGGTGGTTGCACAGGTGTGGTTTACTTAAAGATGTTAGCTAGAGATGTAGAAAGGCTAGGCAATCAAAAAGATCGCTTAGGGTATGCAAGGTTAGCACCCTTTATCGGGTTGATGATTATTGCAACTCGCTGGCATGATTTACAGATTGTGCCAATTTTCTTGGGATTTCTCACCTACAAAGCGGCAATTATTGTCTACGTCCTGCGGACTTCTTTTAGCTGACTTCGCTTGCTGTATTCCTAGCTAAACTGTCTCACTACCAATGCTCAACACTATCAATAATTTAAATCCCCTATTAAACTCCCTAATTTTTGCAAAATTAGAAGTAGGGCAACAGTTTTACTGGCAACTAGGCAGTCTGAAGATTCACGGTCAGGTTTTAATCACCTCTTGGATTGTGATTGGTATCTTAGTGATTGCTTCGGTACTTGCTACTCGTAGTATCCAGAGGATTCCTAGTGGCATCCAGAATTTTATGGAATACGCCCTAGAATTTATTCGAGATTTAGCAAAGAATCAAATTGGGGAAAAAGAATACCGTCCTTGGGTTCCCTTTGTGGGGACTCTATTTTTGTTTATTTTTGTCTCCAACTGGTCTGGTGCTCTAATTCCTTGGAAGTTGTTTAAGCTCCCAGCTGGGGAATTGGCTGCTCCTACTAATGACATTAATACGACAGTGGCGTTGGCATTACTAACCTCCTTGGCTTATTTCTATGCGGGGTTTAGCAAGCGAGGCCTTGGCTATGTAGCGAAGTATATTCAACCTACGCCAATCCTGCTGCCCATCAATATTCTAGAAGATTTTACTAAGCCCCTTTCCTTGAGTTTCCGGTTATTCGGGAATATCTTGGCAGATGAGCTAGTCGTGGGGGTTCTAGTTTTATTGGTTCCTCTATTTGTTCCTTTGCCAGCTATGGGCTTAGGATTGTTTACTAGTGCCATTCAAGCTCTAATCTTTGCGACTCTGGCAGCTGCCTACATTGGGGAAGCGATCGAGGGTCACGGAGAACATGAAGAAGAACATCACGAATAGTCCCCATTCAGGGTACGATGTATAACTGAGTGATCCCCAGCGTCACTATCAATTATTTTAAGAGTCTTGAATAGAATTTTTATTCTGGTTCAGGAATCTAGAGAATTCAACGATTCTGTAAGTTTAATCAAGGAAAAATTATCATGGATCCATTAGTTTCTGCTGCTTCTGTTTTAGCTGCTGCCCTAGCAGTTGGTTTGGCTGCGATCGGTCCTGGCATCGGTCAAGGTAATGCTGCTGGTCGGGCAGTAGAAGGTATTGCTCGTCAGCCTGAAGCTGAAGGTAAAATTCGCGGCACCCTATTGTTGAGCTTGGCTTTTATGGAAGCTCTGACTATCTATGGTCTAGTTGTGGCTCTAGTGCTATTGTTTGCTAACCCCTTTGCTGGCTAGAAATCAATACTAACTAGCGATCGGGGGGCGGAGTAATGAACTTAATAATTATTACTAAATTCCCCCCGGTTATAAATTAGTTATCTCTAACTAGTTTTAATAGAATTGCAGCAATTTCCGGTTTCATAAAAGATCATCAACTTCCGCCTAGATTATGACGTACTGGACAATTTTACTGGCTGTAGAAGCAACAGCCGAAACCGCTAAAGAAGGCGGATTGTTTGATTTAGATGCGACCCTGCCGATCATGGCGTTGCAGTTTCTGGTGTTGGTAGCAATTCTCAATGGTGTTTTCTATAAACCTTTGGGAAAAGCGATCGATGAGCGAGAAGAACTCGTACGGACTAATCTTTTGTCAGCTAAAGAGCGCCTTGAAAAAGCCCAAAAACTGGCAAAACAGTATGAGCAAGACTTGGGAGACACTCGGCGCAAGGCTGCTGATACGATCGCTCAAGCTCAATCTGAGGCTCAAAAATTAGCTGCCACCAAAATTGCTGGTGCTCAAGCCGAAGCTCAAGCTCAAAGAGAGCAGGCTCAAAAAGAAATAGACCAACAAAAGCAAGCTGCTTTTAACTCCCTAGAGTCGGAAGTTGCCTCTTTAAGTCGCCAGATTTTATCCAAGATTTTGGGGACAGAGTTGGCTAGATAGCTATCAATAAAGTAGCAAAAGGTTATAGCAGAAATCATGGAAAGTTTTTTACTTCTAGCTACTGAGGCAGCAGGGGAAATATCTGAAGGAGGCTTTGGGCTGAACTTTGATATTTTTGAGAGCAATCTTATTAACTTGCTGATTATTATCGGTGCTTTATTTTACTTCGGACGAAATTTTTTAGGAAATATTCTCAAGGAAAGAAAAAAGAAAATTGTCGAGGCGATCGCTGATTCTGAGGCTAAGGTCAAAACTGGGGCAACCGCCTTAGCAGAGGCTCAACAAAATTTAGCTCAGGCCCAGATCAAAGCTGGACAAATTCTAAAAGAGGCAGAAGCTTCGGCGCAAACTGCTAAGGAATCTATCCTCCGCAAGGCAGAGCAAGATGTGGCTAGGCTCAAGGAAACTGCGGTGCAAGATTTGAATGCTGAACGAGACCGGGCGATCGCTCAATTGCGTTCTCGCATTGCTGCTCTGGCTCTAGAGCAGGTGGAATCAGAACTACGCAACAACCTAAGTACCTCTACTCAACAAACTCTGATCGATCGCAGCATCGTTCTCCTAGGAGGTCAACCATGAAAGGTTCCCTATCAAGTGCAGAAATTTTTGAACCCTACGCCGAGGCTCTCATGGCTGTGGCTCAGGAACAAAATCTTACAGAAAAGTTTGGTGAAGATGTGGCTAGCTTGCTAAACCTCTTACAAACATCCCCAGAACTAAACACCTTTATTACTAGCCCCATTGTGAAGGGGGAAGATAAGAAAGCAGTCCTGAAGCAGATTAGTCAGGGTATTGATCCATTTATTACTAGCTTTTTAATGATTTTGGTCGATCGCCGGCGGATTGTAGTTCTTGAAGGCATCTGCCAACATTTTAGAACCCTGATTCGGAAGCTCAACCAAATAGTCCTCGCAGAAGTCACCTCCGCCGTGGAACTAACCGATGGACAAAAACAAGCAGTAGTTGATCAAGTCAAATCCATAACCAAAGCTCAGAATGTGGAACTGGTGACAAAGATAGACCCAGAATTAATTGGTGGGGTGATTATCAAAGTCGGCTCCCAAGTCATTGATGCCAGTCTCCGGGGACAGCTTCGCCGCTTGAGTATCAGCTTAGGTTAAGAAATCTTCGCCTACTACCCATAAGGGGCTTTTAAAGAAATCTCTAGTCAAAATGTCCACTAACGAGCTAGTTAGACCATTGAAGCTAGAGCCATGATACTAAAACTAACATCTAGCAGTGAATAGCAATGATTAGCATTAGACCAGACGAAATTAGCAGCATTATCAAGCAGCAGATCGAGCAGTACGACCAAGAAGTTAAATCAACTAACGTGGGAACTGTACTGCAAGTAGGGGATGGAATTGCCCGGATTTATGGTTTAGATAACTGTATGTCCGGGGAGTTGTTAGAGTTTGAAGACGGGACTGTAGGTATTGCTCTGAACCTAGAAGAGGATAATGTCGGAGCAGTATTGATGGGTGATGGCCGGGAAATCCAAGAAGGATCTTCCGTAATTGCCACTACTAAAATTGCCCAGATTCCCGTAGGGGAAGCGATGATCGGTCGGGTAGTGGATGCCCTAGCTCGTCCCATTGATGGTAAGGGTGAGGTGGCAACTACCGAGTTCCGCTTAATTGAATCTCCTGCACCGGGGATTATCGATCGCCGCTCCGTCCATGAACCCATGCAAACCGGGATCACTTCTATTGATGCCATGATTCCTGTGGGTCGGGGTCAACGGGAATTGATTATTGGAGACAGACAAACTGGTAAGACCTCCATTGCCGTGGATACGATCATCAATCAAAAAGGTGGTGATGTGGTCTGCGTTTATGTAGCGATCGGCCAAAAAGCTTCTACCGTCGCCCAAATTGCTGGAGTCCTCAAGGAAAAGGGAGCTTTAGACTACACTATTATCGTCACGGCTAATGCTAACGATCCGGCTACCCTCCAATACCTTGCTCCCTATACTGGTGCTGCCCTAGCGGAGTACTTCATGTATAAGGGCAAGGCAACTCTGATTATCTATGATGATTTATCTAAGCAAGCTCAGGCTTATCGCCAAATGTCCCTGCTACTCCGTCGTCCTCCCGGTCGGGAAGCGTATCCCGGTGATGTATTCTATCTCCACTCTCGTTTACTAGAACGGGCGGCAAAACTAAGTGATGCCCTAGGCACTGGCAGTATGACCGCTCTGCCGATCATTGAAACCCAAGCGGGGGATGTATCCGCCTACATTCCGACCAATGTAATTTCCATTACCGATGGGCAAATCTTCCTCTCTTCTGACCTCTTCAACTCCGGTCTGCGTCCTGCCATCAACCCCGGTATCTCTGTATCACGGGTAGGTTCGGCAGCCCAAACTAAGGCGATGAAGAAAGTAGCAGGGAAGCTCAAGCTAGAGTTAGCTCAGTATGACGACCTCCAAGCTTTTGCTCAGTTTGCCTCAGATTTGGACAAAGCCACCCAAGACCAGTTGGCACGGGGTGCAAGATTGCGGGAACTCCTAAAACAGTCCCAGTATTCTCCTCTAGCTGTGTATGAACAGGTTGCAGTAGTATATGCAGGCTTGAATGGTTACTTAGATGAGATTCCTGTAGATAAGATTGCTGCCTTTGCTGTGGGTCTCCGGGATTACCTTAAAACTAGCAAGCCCGACTACGGTACAATCATCACCGACAAGAAAGACTTGACCCCTGAAGCTGAAACTTTCCTGAAGGAAGCGATCGTCGAATTCAAGCAAGGATTTTTAGCAGCGTAATTATTAGTAGGGGCAGGGCAACTGCCCCTATTATTTGCAATTTACTCCATATCACATATAAATAGCAGCTATGGCAAATCTTAAAGTTATTCGCGATCGGATCAAGTCCGTTAAAAACACTAAAAAAATTACTGAAGCAATGCGCCTAGTGGCCGCAGCCAAGGTACGCCGCGCGCAAGAACAGGTGACAGCTACCCGTCCGTTTGCCGATCGCCTAGCTCAAGTCCTCTATGGATTACAAGCTCGGCTACAGTTTGCTGATGCCGACCTGCCCCTCTTGAAACAGCGCCCGATTCAAACCGTGGGTTTATTGGTAGTTTCTGGCGATCGGGGTCTCTGTGGTGCTTACAACAACAACGTTATTCGTAGAGCCGAACAACGAGCAAAGGAACTAACAGCCGAAGGTATTGCCTTCAAATATATCTTGGTAGGTCGGAAAGCTGCTCAATACTTCCAGCGCCGAGATCAACCCATTGATGAGGTGTATACAGGTTTAGAACAAATTCCTTCAGCAGCGGAGGCTTCTAATATTGCCGATGAATTATTATCTTTATTCTTGGCTGAGGGAGTCGATCGGATAGAGTTAATCTACACCAAATTTGTCTCTCTAATTAGCTCCCGCCCTGTAGTCCAGACTTTACTACCCCTAACTCCCCAAGGTTTAGAAGTATTAGATGATGAAATTTTCCGGCTCACTACCCGTGGAGGGAGTTTTAATGTAGCGAGAGAAAAAGTAGAAACAACCGTGAAGGAATTGCCCAGAGATATGCTATTTGAGCAAGACCCAGTACAAATTCTGGATTCTCTCCTACCCTTGTATCTCAATAATCAGCTACTCCGGGCATTACAGGAATCTGCTGCCAGTGAACTAGCTGCCCGGATGACTTCCATGAATAATGCTAGTGAAAATGCTAGTACCTTAATTGGTTCTCTGACTCTGGTTTACAACAAAGCTAGACAAGCTGCCATTACTCAAGAGATTCTGGAAGTAGTTGGGGGAGCCGAAGCCTTGAATGGTTAATTTTTTGGGGTGTAGCAGATTTGGCTAGTTGACAAAACCCTAGGTCTATCTGCTACAATAGTTAATGTAAAATTAATGGGGCGTCGCCAAGTGGTAAGGCATCGGGTTTTGGTCTCGACATTCCTAGGTTCGAATCCTAGCGCCCCAGTTTTTGAAAATATTTTTGTTTAAGATTTTTGTTTGAGGAGGTGTAGTGTAAGGCGCTATATCTCCTCGATTTTTTAGATCAATTTAGATCAATTGTGTAGAGGCTATTTATGAAGGACTTCTTAAATCCACATTTGAAGAATAGTATCAAGGCTAATGTCGGTTTCTAGCATACAGGCATGACCTGATTTGGGGAGGACTATAATCTTAGTTTGGGGTAGGTGTTGGCGGAGCCGATCGCTTTCCTGAAGAGAAGGCAAAATGCGATCGCTTCCTCCAGCTAAGATCAAGACTGGTTGCCGGAGTTGGTGTAGTTGTTGGGGAGTGATCTGAAAATCCTGTAACATTCCCAAGCGCCAAGCTACGGTAGCTTGGGGAACTGATTGGATTGCCCGGAGAATAGCAGTACGATCTTCTGGGTTAATGCGCTCTAAGGCTGCCAAGAGGGGTAATCCCAGCCAAGTAGTCAAGTAATAGATAGGTTCTGGGAGCCAACGACAGGCTGGCCCAGCCCAGCCTAACCAAGGTAGCTGACTAAAAGAGGAAGCCGGATTAATTAGGATCAACCGATGGTAAAGATTAGGCAAGCGGATTGCTATTTGCATGGCTAAACAAGCTCCAAAGGACTCACCACAGAGATAAACCTCTCGATCGCCCAAGGTTTCTTGTTTGATCAACTCAATTACTTGGGAACTTAATTCTGCCCAGGTTGCCAGATTGTGGGGGGGGATACTCAAGCGCCGGACATCGAAGTGGGATTCTAACTGGGGTAGTTGCGATCGCCATAAAAAACCCGTTCCATCCATCCCCGGCATCAATACTAACAGAGGTAAATCTGGACGATGATTAGGAGAAGATAAAAATATAGGGTTATTTGAGGGGGTAAGAGAAGAACTAGTCATTGTCGAGATTATAGCCGAGATATAGTCAGAATTATGCTTAAGATTGCTGCAATAACTCACGGATTTCCTGATGGCAGTGATCGCTCAGGTGACAAATAATTGATTTTGCCTGACTGCCTTGATACTGGGATTGGACCTTGGGGGTAATCCAGTAGGGACGACCGATCGATACTGTGATCCGCTGATATAAAACCACCGGATGCCAACCATCCCGATCAAACAAAGGTTCTGCTGGATCAAATAATTTTAGAAGTTTCAGGGGAACAGGAGCCTCCACCTGTTGTTCTTCATGGGCAGCGATCGCGACTGGTAGCACTGCTAAAGACGGCACTCTGGCCCGCAGGGCTAAATGAGCAAAACCCCGGTGGAATTTGCCCACTTCCTGAGGCTTGGTTAAATCTATCATCGGTGTTGTGCCTTCGGGGAAAACTCCGACTAATTGGCGAGAATTTAATAACTGGGAGCCTCGGAGCAAAAAGCTTTGTTGGCGAGTAGCCGCAGCATCGAGGGGGAAGCAGCCTAACTGGGTGACTAGTTCCCGCATGATAGGGACTTGCCCCATGTAGTGATGACAGGCGATGCGGATGGGTTGGGCGATCGCTGCCATCAAAACTGGAGCATCCAAAAAACTCCGGTGATTACTAACTACCAAGATGGGGGTTTCTGAGGGAATTCGGTCTTGGTGCTGCACTAGCACTTGAGTTCCTAGGGCAAATAGAAGCGATCGAGATAAATTTAATGCACTATCCACAGTTCTCAGCCTGATTAAAATTATGGCTAAATACAGCCAAGGTATACAAGTTAGAGGCAAGTAGCCCTAATTACCTAGCGTAACAGCTTATTCTTAATTCCGCTTTCTT
>JANMHD010000276.1:0-3137 GCA_031374985.1 Coleofasciculaceae cyanobacterium OTE_70_metabat_329
TGGCTCCGAGACTTCCTGTGGGCGCAAGCTTCTCAGGTAATTAGTTCCTACGGTTCTGCACTCTCCGCTTATGGCTTGATGTTCCTCGCAGCACACTTTGTCTGGGCATTTAGCTTGATGTTCCTCTTCAGTGGTCGCGGCTACTGGCAGGAATTGATTGAGTCGATCGTTTGGGCTCACAACAAACTCAAGGTAGCTCCTGCTATCCAACCCCGTGCTTTGAGCATCACTCAAGGTCGGGCAGTGGGAGTAGCTCACTATCTCTTGGGTGGAATTGCCACCACCTGGGCATTCTTCCATGCCCACATCATCTCAGTAGGGTAAGTACCTAGCTGTGGGGGTAGCTTATGCTACTCCTCTGCTAGGCAGGCAAAAAGCAGTTGGGTTTTCATATTGCTGGTGCCTCTAGCCCCGGTGTAAGTAAATCACAACTAGTAACTGTAAAAGGATTTCCGAAAACAGATGGCAACCAAATTTCCTAAATTTAGCCAAGACCTAGCCCAAGACCCGACTACTCGTCGCCTCTGGTACGGGATTGCCACCGCCCATGACTTTGAAACTCATGATGGTATGACGGAAGAGAATCTCTACCAAAAGATTTTCGCTTCCCACTTTGGTCATATCGCTATCATTTTCTTGTGGACTTCTGGCAACCTGTTCCATGTAGCTTGGCAAGGCAACTTTGAACAATGGATTACAGACCCCGTAAATATTAAACCGATCGCTCATGCTATCTGGGATCCCCAGTTTGGCCAACCAGCAGTAGAGGCTTTCACCCAAGCGGGAGCCAACTACCCCGTAGATATCTGTTATTCCGGTGTTTACCATTGGTGGTACACGATCGGGATGCGGACTAATGGTGAACTTTATAACGGTGCAATTTTCTTATTAGTCTTAGCAGCTGTAATGCTGTTTGCAGGCTGGTTACACCTCCAACCCAAGTTCCGTCCGAGTCTCTCTTGGTTTAAGAGTGCTGAACACCGTCTCAACCACCACCTTTCCGGTTTGTTTGGGGTTAGTTCCTTAGCTTGGGCTGGTCACTTGATCCACGTAGCTATTCCTGAATCCCGTGGTCAACACGTGGGCTGGGATAACTTTCTGACCACCATGCCTCACCCAGCGGGTTTGATGCCCTTCTTTACTGGTAACTGGGGTGTGTATGCTGAGAATCCAGATACTGCTAGTCAGGTGTTTGGAACTTCCCAAGGGGCTGGTACAGCTATCTTGACTTTCTTGGGTGGTTTTCATCCTCAAACTGAGTCTCTTTGGTTGACAGATATGGCGCATCACCACTTGGCGATCGCTGTCCTGTTCATCATCGCTGGTCACATGTACCGGACGAACTTCGGGATTGGTCATAGCATCAAAGATATGCTCAACTCCAAAGCTGGTTTGATTGGTGGCAAGAGTGAAGGGCAATTTAACCTGCCCCACCAAGGCTTGTATGACACCATGAATAACTCCCTGCACTTCCAACTGGCATTTGCCTTGGCTGCTCTAGGGGTGATTACTTCTCTGGTGGCTCAGCACATGTATGCCATGCCTCCCTACGCATTTATTGCTAAGGATTTCACTACCCAAGCGGCTCTGTACACTCACCACCAGTACATTGCTGGGTTTATTATGGTGGGGGCTTTTGCCCACGGGGCAATTTTCCTAGTCCGGGATTACGATCCGGCTCAAAACAAAGGGAATGTACTCGATCGAGTTCTGCAACACAAGGAAGCAATTATTTCCCACCTCAGCTGGGTATCTCTGTTCCTTGGTTTTCATACCTTAGGTTTGTACGTTCATAATGATGTAGTAGTTGCCTTCGGAACTCCTGAAAAGCAAATCCTCATCGAGCCTGTGTTTGCCCAATTCATTCAAGCCTCTCACGGTAAGGTGCTTTATGGCATGGATGTTTTACTCTCCAACGCTGATAGCCTTGCCAGCACAGCTTGGCCTAATGCTGGCAATGTTTGGTTACCCGGTTGGTTAGAGGCCATCAACAGTGGCAAAAATTCCCTATTCTTGACCATTGGACCTGGTGACTTTTTAGTTCACCATGCGATTGCCCTTGGTCTCCACACCACTACCTTGATCTTGGTCAAAGGTGCCTTGGATGCCCGTGGTTCTAAGCTAATGCCCGACAAGAAAGACTTTGGCTACGCCTTCCCCTGTGACGGTCCTGGTCGGGGTGGTACTTGCGACATCTCTGCTTGGGATTCCTTCTATCTCGCCATGTTCTGGATGCTCAACACCCTCGGTTGGGTAACCTTCTACTGGCACTGGAAGCACCTCGGTGTATGGCAAGGTAATGTGGCTCAGTTCAATGAATCTTCTACCTACTTGATGGGTTGGTTCAAAGACTACCTATGGCTCAATTCCTCTCAGTTAATTAACGGTTATAACCCCTACGGAACAAATAACCTATCAGTCTGGGCTTGGATGTTCCTCTTTGGACACCTAGTATGGGCAACTGGTTTTATGTTCCTGATTAGCTGGCGTGGTTATTGGCAAGAGTTGATTGAAACTATTGTCTGGGCGCACGAACGTACTCCTCTAGCAAACCTAATTCGTTGGAAAGATAAGCCCGTGGCTCTATCGATCGTTCAAGCTCGTGTGGTTGGTTTAGCTCACTTCACCGTTGGCTATATTCTGACCTATGCAGCCTTCCTCATTGCTTCTACCTCTAGTCGCTTTGGCTAATTTAGTTGCTACATGAGTAATTAATTTCTAGTCCCTTACCATCTGGTGAGGGACTATTTTTATAAAAGGAAATAAAGTAGCAACTATATCTGGTAATTAAGATAATCCTCTGCAATTAACCCTAATTAACCCTTGATATTTCTCAATTAGAGCTAGAAAAACTCATTGCTTCTACAGTCACGGAGCAGAGAATATCTTTTTATGACGTGAGTTGGGAACAATACGAAATGATGCTCCAGATGAGGGGCGATCGTTCTTCGCCTCGATTAAGCTATTGTCAGGGATAGTTAGCAACCTTTGTCACACCAGCCTCAGAAGCGCAGGCTTGGAGAGAATTTCAGCGGGCGATTTCTATAGCTGAATCTTGAGACGATCGCTCCTATAATCCTTAGCTTTGAGCAAAAATTGTTGAGGAATTTCTGGAGTATTACCCCAGTGAAGATGTA
>JANMHD010000332.1:0-24305 GCA_031374985.1 Coleofasciculaceae cyanobacterium OTE_70_metabat_329
AAAAGCGATTTTCGTATTCAATTAAAAATCTGTTATCCCCAGAAAGATTGCTACTACCCCGGAGGAGAATATTTTCATTGACTCGATAGCGGAGACTGTATTGGAAAGGCTGATTAGCAGTCAAGACTCGGAGGGCAGAAACTGAGAGACTTGGAGTAACATCTATCCCCACTTCCGCACCCAGACCTAGAGTTGAACTTATCTGACCCCGATCGCTAATAGTAGTAGGGAATAATCTAAAAGTTGCTAAACCTAGGGCATCGCTGACTTGATTTTGAAAATTACTCAGGAGGGCTGAACTGACAAGATTGGCTAACCCAACATTGGCATTACCTTGGGAAAAACTATCAATTAAATTTCCTCCCAAGAGAGCAATAATTTCCGGTTGGGTACGTCGGGGACTACTAGCAAGTTCTAGGCGATCGCTTAACTCACTAGCATACCCATTTACCCGTGCCTCCACTCGTACTGTTTGAACTGTCCCAAAGGCACTCAGGGGCTGCTCCCGGATTTCTGGAAGGGTTTCATTAGTAGGTAAACGCCTGCCGGTAGATTCTTCCACCGAGGTAGCTAAACGGAGATTTAAGAAAGGATCCAAACCACGATCACGGACAAACTGAGCCGTGTGGGGATAGCCTCCCACCAAACGAAACTCACTGGTGAACAAGTTCACTCTACCCCGTCTTAGGTCAATTGTCCCTTCCGGTCTGAGGTTATCAAAAGGACCATTAACTAACAAGCTGCCCCCCGCCGTGAAGTTCAATACTGGGGGCAAGTTTAACTGCATATTTCGGCCGAGGGTTAAGCGAAGATTACTCAACTCCGTTCTTAAAGCCGGGTTGCTGCTACTTTCTGGGGAGGAAGTCGCTGCCACTGTTTGTTGGGGAACTGTTAACAGTACCTGGCCATCAAAAACCTCCACATTCCCTCCTAATCTAGGAGCTAGGGCTGTACCTGCCACGAAAATATTACCTTGTACCCCGCCACTATAGAGGTCTGGGAGATTTAATAGTAAATTATCTAGCTTAACGGCAAGGGGTTTTGCCTCGATCCGTGGCTCAGAAATGGGTAAATTCCCAGCGATCGTTACCTCCCCGCCCCCCAACTCACCCCGGAGACCTTCCACCCGGATACGATCAAAATCAAAGGCAATTCTGCCATTAATCCCAGTTAAGGGGATAGGTAAAACTTGAACTTTGAGAGTTGCATTTTCAAACACTGCTGAACCATCAGCGATTAGGTTAGTGGGTCTGCCCAACTGTTGATCAAAAACTCCTGTTATGAGGACTTGTACTGCCCCTTTACCCCCACCCCAAATCACCTGCCCTTGGGTTAATAGATCAAGAATAGCTAACTCTTGATCTCGGACTTGGAGATTGATACGAAGATTATTATCACTAGGAATTGTAGTGGCAAAAGGTAATTGATAAGGGATACTCCCATTAATAGTTAAAGGCGATTCTTGTTGCCCAGTAATAGAAACATTAGTTCCAAATCTAAGACGACTATTGAGATAACTAAAGCTAGTTTCTACTTGATTAACGGCAACTTGATTTAAGGTGGCTCGACTAATATTAATATCACCCCGTATAGCAGGATTGTCAATGCTTCCAGAAAGGGTAGTTGTACTGCTAATTTCCCCTGTCACTCCAAAGAAAGATGGTAGTTGGAGTAGTTGAGAAAGTACGGCTACAGGCACTTTTTCTACAATTAATTGCCCTGATTGTTCTGCCCCGCCGATCGTTCCTTGATAACGTACTACTCGATCGCCATCCCTCAAACTTAGGGGCAATAAAGTTAGAATATTATTCCTAAAATTTCCCTGCACTTGTACTTGTTCTAATTGGTAATTGCCCCAGTGCCAATCTCCACCCAGAAGATTAAACTCCGCATTAATTCCCCCCGCAATAGAACCATTGGCTTGAATATTGCCATTAAATCTGCCCCTAGCAGTGCTTAATTCTGGCAAGTTAAACGATTGATCTCGGCTGGTTTCTCGCTGCTGGGCCAAAAGTTCTTGCAGCTCTGATAACCGTCTTAATTGTCCAGCTAAGGTGGGTTCTGGCCTCCCAGCATTTAATCTTCCTAAATCTGCGGCGTTACCATAGGCAGGCAAGGTTAAGCCTCTAGTTAAATCTTTAATTTCAAATATTTGCAGACCAGTAAGTACATCTTGAATATCTCCATTAGTGATTTTTACCTCTGCTTGGATTTGGGGAGTATTAAGTAATTGATTCACTCTAGCAACGATCGTATACTCGGCCTCTCCTCGGCGAAAGCTACCCTGACTAAGATAGAAGTTACCTTGTTCATAGGTAAAATTTGCAGTGAATGTTTCGCCCCGGAGGGTATTAATCTGAGGGTTATTAACTAGGGCTGTACCCGCTACGTTAAAATTATTTAAATCTACGTTAAAATCACCAGATAAATTTCCGGCGATCATTCTTCCTCCTAGAGGTGTATTTATCACTAAAGGTCTAAGGGTTTGTAAAGGAAAGTTTTGGAGATTTATGGCTAAGAAATTATTTTGATTGACTCTACCTGTAGCTAAAATATCACCTCTTTGCACAAAGAAAGAATTAGGTAAAAACTGAGGTGAAAGAGCAATTTCAATTCGGTCTTGTTCCCCAGTTAAAAGAAGATTTGTTCCTGATTGGTTAGTGTTAATTGTGCCGCTTAAAACTGGAGCAAAGGCAATTCCTGTAGAAACTAAATTACGTAATTGCAAGTTACCCATAATTTCGGGATTAACCAAATTTCCCCTAACTCTTCCTTGAAAATCGCCACGACCAGCTAAGGTTACAGGTGATGGTAAATTTAAAGGTAAATTTTGCAAATTTAAGTCCGCCGCATTAATATTAAAATCCCATTGGGTAATAATTGTAGGATTATTAAAATCTAAATCTGCAAATCCTTGGGCAGTTAAATTCTGGGCTGTAGCTTGAGTAATTTGTAATCTTTGACCATTCCAATTAATACTGGCATTCAAGGGGCGATCGATCACTGCTACCCCTTGGGGTAAATTAATTTCTCCTACTGCTAAAATTCCTCTAGGATTAAGGTTATTAATATTTCCACTAATATTCAAAGCTCCATCTAATTGCCCAGCTAAATTATTAGCAAATCGATTTAACTCTAAGCCTACTGATCTAACTGAAGCTCGAAAATTTCCGGCAATTAATTCTAAATTACTAATATTAAGTATTCCCCCAGCGACTCCTAGATTAGCGAAACCCCTAGCAGTTATTGCCTCTAAACTAAAATTATCTAAGTTCCCAGCTAGATTAAATTCTCCATTAAGATTACTGCCTTGAAATTGAGAGGGTAGAGAACTAAGGCGATCGATCTGAATATTCTTTGCTACCAGTGTAGTTTGCCAATTACCATTCCTAACCAAAATATTACCTGCTGTCACGACTCCTCCAGCTAAGGTAAGATTCCCATAACCTCTAGCATTGATAGTATTTAACTGGAAATTATTTAGATCAGCAATGGCATTTATTTCTCCATTAATGCTACTTTTCTGTAACTCTACAGGAATGAAAGATAAATTATTTAGCTGTAGATTCTCAGCCGTAATTTGAGTTTGTAAACTACCTTGATTTAGCTGAATATTACGAGCAGTAATTAAGCCTCCGGCTACAGCTATTCTGAGCAATCCATTTCCTGTAATATTATCTGACTGCAAGTTATTGGTAGTTCCAACAAGATTAAATTCTCCATTAATATTTGGCTTTAGTTCTTGTAATAAGTCACTATTAGCTAGGACTAGCTCTAAGTTATTTGCTGTAATTAAGGCTTGCCAAATACCCTGATTAATTTGTAAATTGGTAGTGATATTAATTCCATTATTAGAGGTAGCTTGAGCAGTAGCTACACCTTGAAAATTTGATAAATCTTTTAAGGAGCCTAAGAAATTAGCATTAGCAGAGACCAAAGAATTTTTCAGGGGTAAATCAAATTTATAAATATTTCCTATTTCAGTTAAGGAAAGATTATTAGCAACTAAGTTAAGGTTAAAATTTTGATTGTCTGATAATTGAAACCTTCCGTTTCCAGTCAGAATGCCCCCAAAAGTAGCTTCAAGGTTAATATCGCTTAGAGATAAATCATTACCAACTAACCGAAATTTGCTCTGCATATTTGCTAAATTGAGCCGATCGACTTGGACTATTCCCACATTAATTACCTGACCGCCGATCACTGGCTGATCTAGTTTTCCAGTAATAGCTAAATTTGCGCGTACCTGCCCTTGGAGATTGACTGACGGTTTAGGGATATTAAATATAGTTAAAGCCTGAAGAATATTGAGGGGAGCAGTAGCTATTTGTAAGTCAAATCCAGAATTGAGATCTACTTTCCCCTTCACTTGAGTTGAAATTCCCCCTAGACTAGCCCGGAGATTCTCTGCCTGAATTGCCTGCCCCAAAAAAACAAGTTGACCATTAACATTATCTATTTGAGGTAACTGATCGATCTTAGTCTTAACATTTTCTAAGCTAGCATTGCCATTAATTATGGTTGATTTTTTTGCCCTAAGAGTAATTTCTAAGTTGCCATCAACTCGCCCCTCTAGAAGTTGAAAAGGTAGAGGTAAAAGGTAGCCTAATTCCTTAGCTCCAATCTGATTACCCCTAACAACTAACTTAGTATTACCTTGATTTGGTAAACTTTCACCTATAACCTTAAATTGGCTATTAGCAGCTAATTGCCCTTGGAGATCAAACTTAATTCTTTGATTATTATCAAGAAATTCTGCTTCTACTATAGATAGTTTTAGGGGAACTGGGGGAGATAGTTTTTTATTAATATCCCGTGCTACTAAAATTACATCTGCTTCTTCAAGTCTGAGAGCATCTACTTCAATTTTAATAGCTGTTTCTTCGGTATCTTCTTGGATGTTAAGATTTACCCAGTTCAATTCTTCATCTTGTTCTAGATAAATCTCTGGTTTAATTACCCGTAAATTAAGACTTAGGCTCCGGCTCCAGAAAAGTTCTAAGAGATTAAAATTAGCCTCGATCGCTGCTACTTTTACTTGGTCTTGATCTTTAGCAGTGGCGGGAATTAAAGTTTGCCCAAAACGAATTCTAGAGAGAGAAATTCCCTCAACTTTTCCCAACTGCACAGGTCGATCAAGACTTTGGATTATGGCCTCCTGCATTAAGGGAGTTAGATAGGTCTCCACAAATATCCATCCTCCTAGGGCAAATCCTCCCGCCAGCAAAGCCGAGGTACTTGCCACAGGTTTCCACCATCGCCGCCAGAGGGATCTAGGTTGGTTAATATTTGGTGGTTCTTGATCGGGCGATCGCATGATTTTTAAGAAATTTTAGAGGATATGATAGAATTTCCCCATATTGTAGCACCAAGGTTTTATTTATCTCGTCCCATGTCTTCCCGTCCTTCAAATCTAGAGTTAGGAGCTAATTACCTAAATGTTGGTAAAACTTATCAAGAACATCAGCAAATATATAGTGCGATCGTTAGCTATGAAAAATCTCTTCAATTAAATCCTGATCAAGCTGAGGCATGGCATGAATTGGGTTTACTTTATTGTGAGTGCGATCGCTATCAAGAAGGAATCATCTGCTATCTAGAAGCATTATTTATCGAGATAGTTCCTGAATTTTTTACTAGCTTAACTAGGGCTTTGCTAAAAATAGATAAGATTCCTGAAGCTGAAGAGGCAAGTGCTAGTATTATTTCTAATAAGTTTCTCACAAGCTTTTATCCCTTGTTTTTAGATAAACAGTTAAGTCTTATAGAGGATCAAGATAAAATTACTGGTAGATATCAACAAGTTTTTCCAGTAGATATTCTATACTTAAATCCCCCTAAAAATTTAGAGCTAGATTCAAATCCTCATCTTACTTTCCTAAGAAAAGAGATAAATTTTCCTGCTGCTACTATGACTATTTTAAGTAATGGCAGAGCAAATATTAGGGATTGGGCTAGTGTAATTACAACCACAGATGACTATTTTCTCCCAGAGATTTCTACGGGCTTGTCTAACTGGTTATTTTTACTCAAAGACAAGTCAGATTTACAAATAGTTCCGGGGCGGGTAGTTGTGTTGGCTCGGTGGGCTGGCTTAAAGTATTTTCATTGGCTAGGAGAGGTATTTTCTGCTTGCTATTTACTATCTTTAGCAAAGATAAATTTAGATGAGGTTGATTATTTCTTAGTCAATGCTCCTTTTCCTAAATATCAGCAGGAAATGCTCCAAATTTTAGGTGTTAATCCAGATAAAATTCTTGATAGTGATACTTATCCTTATATTCAAGCTGAGGAATTAATTATTCCCTACTACGGAAATGTAGATGGTTGGTTTCCTAAATTAGCGGTTGATTTTCTTCGAGATATATTCTTATCTAAACAAGCATCAGAGAGGTTATTACAATCACCAAAAAATCTATTAAAACTACCCAAAAAAATCTATCTTAGCCGTGAGCAAGTTAGCTACAGAAAAGTAATTAATGAATTAGAAACTAGAGATTTTTTGGCAACTCTAGGTTTTACAACTATTATTCCTGAGTCCTTATCTATAACTGAACAAGTTGCTTTATTCTCTCAAGTAGAGGTAGTTATTTCTCCCCACGGGGCGGGTTTAACTAATGCAATGTTCTGCTCTGCGGGGGCTAAAATTATTGAGTTATTTAATCCTGATTATGTCTATGGGTGCTTCTGGGCGATCGCTAGTCAAGTAGGCTTAGATTATTATTACTTAATTAGTCAAAAAATATCCCAAAATACCAACGATCGTCCCTCTCCCCAAGATTTAATTCATCCCTGCTATCGAGATATCTATGTTGATATTCCCCGTCTCCAACAACTTTTAAGGCAGATTAAGACCTAAGGAACTCAGGTGCTCTGCCGGAAAATTAACTACCTTGCCCACAATGGCGATCGCTGGAGCCGCAAATTCCTTTAGGGCAACATCCCCCGCCACTTGTCCTAGGGTGCTAAATAGTTCCTCCTGTTGGCTAGTAGTTCCCCACCGCACTAGAGCAATGGGAGTTTCAGTCGCTAATCCTCCGTTGATTAGCTGATTTACGATCGCTGAAAGATTGTGCATTCCCATATAAATAACAATGGTTTCTGCCCCTTGAGCGATCGCCTGCCAATTCACCTCTGGACGGTACTTACCTGCCGCTTCATGACCTGTTACAAAAGCCACGGAGGAACTATAATCTCGATGGGTTAGGGGAATCCCCGCATAGGCTGGAGCAGCAATCCCTGAGGTCACTCCCGGAACTACCTCCACCTCTACCCCTGCATGGTGTAAATCTGCCATTTCCTCACCCCCCCGACCAAACACAAAGGGATCTCCCGCCTTCAGGCGTACCACGATCGTTGCCGTAGCTGCCTTCTCGATCAAAATCTGCGTAGTTTCTGTTTGGAGCTTTGAGTGATAGCCCCGGCGCTTACCCGCATCAATCCGTTCTGCTTCGGGGTTAATCATGGACAGAATTTCGGGACTGATCAAAGAGTCATAAACCACTACCTCAGCAAACTCCAACAGACTTTTGCCCTTCAGAGTCATTAATCCCGGATCTCCGGGGCCGGCACCCACTAGATATACTTTACCCAAAAGTTTTTCTCCTCAAAAAAAAGTTAAGAAAAATAACGGATGCTAATTTCTGAACCATGTGTTACTTTAAATTCTATAGCCATAATAAAGGAGTGTTCCTCTTAATGGAATATATAGACAAACTCATCGAAAAGATCCGGGAACTAGCAAAAAAAATGGTCGAGGCTCTCCTCGGCTCTGCCCCTGAAGCGGAACCAGAACTAATTCCTATCCCAGTTCACGATCGCCATCGTCGCTAGATCACCCCAAGTAATCCCCAGATTATTGTCTAGCTTTTCTGACAATCTTTTAGATTAATACTTTGAATAATAACTAACCTTGATGGTAGTGCTGAAAAAGTGGGAGGATACCCTCACCCCAAAGCTATTACCCTAGGACTACTGCCTTGATTAATAGTGACAGCGATACAACTAGTATCTTAGTTTTACACGGGCCCAATTTAAATCTCCTAGGGAGGCGGGAGCCTAGTATTTATGGTGCTTCTACCTTGGAAGATATTGATCAACTGCTGGTTGCCAGAGCTAAGCAGCTGAGGGTACAAGTAGTAGCGAAACAATCAAACCATGAGGGAGAGATAGTCACAGCGATTCACCATGCCCTAGATCAGCACCAGGGAATTTTAATTAATGCCGCAGCCTATACCCACACTAGTGTAGCTATTCGAGATGCGATCGCCGCAGTAGCTATCCCCACCGTAGAAGTCCACCTAAGTAATATTTATCGGCGAGAAGAGTTTCGTCACCATTCATGGATTGCCCCGGTAGCGATTGGTCAAATTAGTGGTTTTGGGACTCAGAGTTACTTGCTAGGATTAGAAGCATTGGTAGAATATCTACGGCAACAATCATGATCCATTCTTGGCAAAATCATTCCTTGATAAATAAATTTCGAGGAGCTTGGCTGGGTAGTTATGGGGGGGCAGCCAAAGCACAGCAGTATTCAAATAAACCTTCAAATAAACCTTTAGTCGCAGGCCAAATTGCCGAGTTAGGAGCACAGAGCCTAGTTAAGGTTGGTTATTTAGATTTAGCTAGTTGGCAAGAACAGGTACAGATTATCGATCCTAATTTATTAAACTTAGCTGGGTCACTCCCTATCTCCGAAGCAATCTGGGCATCTTTACCAGTAATACTTTTCTATCATGAACAGCCCCACAAGTTAGCTCCAGCGTTATCATCAACTCTAAATTTTTGGCTCCATCCCCAAGAATCTTCTGCCCTAGGGTTAGCTCTAGGGGAAGCGATCGCTCTTCTACTGAGGAAAAATTGCCACCCCCAAGAAATTATCAACCAGACTGAGCTAGAAAAAATCTTAGGATTGTCAACTAAGTTTTGGCAAAATTTGCCCTGTCTAGAATTTGCCCTAAAGGAAATTACTGCCCATACTTCCCCTAGTTATAGAGCAATTGCGATCGCCTGTTATTGTTTTCTCTCCACCCCAGAAGATTTTAGTTTAAGCATTAGGAGAGCTATCCTCGCTCCTCAGCCAGAAATCACTGCTGCCCTAGTGGGGATATTATCCGGGGCTTACAATGGTTTCCGGGGGATTCCTTGGGGCTGGTATGGGGAATCTAGGAATTTATCTATAAACTCATCTGAGAGCGAATCTGGGAATTTAGTTAGCGATCGATATCAACTAATAGACCAACTATTTGCTGTCTGGGCAGGACATTATCACATACCCCTAAATCTAGCTTGGCAAAACCAAATAGTAACTGTCCCTGCTTCTAAATAATCTAGAAATTATTTTATTTGCTCTATAATTTTGGGAGTAATTGCCTGAGCTGCCACCCGATTTCCGGCAATATTCCAGTGAGTATCCCTAGGTTTATAAAGTAATTCTTGTTTACTTCCTACAACAAAAGTATCTAATAAATCTAGATAGGGAATTTTTTCCTGAGAAAAAGTGGTGGCTAATGCCTGATTAGGTTGCTTGATATCAATTTGCTCAGGATTAGCTTTCCATCTCGCCATTACTTGTTGTTGTAATTCAAGATTAACTTGGCTTTCATCGGGCAGCATCACCACTAAAAGTTTGATATTTTTGCTGTCACAAATTTTCTTAATTTGTTTGATATATTCAATCTGACTGTTGAAAGCTGCCAGAAATTGGGGATTATTTTTAAGTAATATTTCACCCCGGCTTGTTTGAATATCTAAAAATTTATCAACAGCAAGGGATGGCTTATCATCAATATAGTTATTATTAGATCCATAAGCCTTACCTTCATACTTCTTTTGAACTTCAACAATGTAGTTAAAAAACGATAAGACATAGGAGTAGGTATACCACTCTCTTTTTTTATCCATTGCTCTGTCAGCTTCAAGAATATCATTGCCAATAAAGAGAGAAACCATTACCATGTCTGGGTTCAGTTGAATTCCCTCGTTAGTTAACAAGGCTAGATAATCCTTTGGTCCGATACCGGGAATCCCCATATTAATTAGTTGAAATTCTTTACCTTGATTAGATAATTTTCTATTTAGCTGTCTTTCAATTCGAGAATTGTAGTTATATTGGACAGGGACAACTCCAAAAGTAAAAGAATCACCTAATGAAAGAATTCGGTAAGTGTTAGCAGGCTTAGCTTTAGTGTATTCTGCACCTCTAAAACCGTAAGAGTTTAAGTTTCCACCTTGACTAGGGGATAAAGGCTTGCCTCGGTAACGGTTGTAGGAACTATCATAGAAAATAAAAGTAGGGTTGATTAAACTATAAATTCTAAAGGTGGCTTCTGTCATCCCGAAGGTAATCAAAAAAATAATTAAAGTCTGCTTGGCGGCAGAGATAATTTTGGGAGATTTCATAGTGAAAAATAATGTGTAATTTTATATAGAAGATAATATAACCCAGAAATGCGATCGCATTTTTTAGCAATCGGATGATTATAAATGGGTTTTTCCCTAAGCATAATAGCTACAATAGGCATCTATCAATATTGACTAATTCTTACAATAAGGTACAAGCCTAGGGGGTAAAACATTAAGAATTAAGTAGAATTACCATATAAATCTGTCCGTAACCGGGAATCACATATAAAAATAAATAATATATTCGTGCATTGTTTAATAGTTAAATTTATGAATATTTTATCGATACACAATCTCTTATAAGCTTGTAACTCTTAGTAGGCATATAGCTCTTGCCAAGGAGTTAGGTAGGCGATGGGCTTAAGCCCCTTGTTATTAGAGATTTCAACACTATAATCTCCTTGCCGATTGTTATATAAAGAGTTAGAAGAACTATTTTAGGGTTAGACTGACTTTTTTAGCTCTACTCTGGACAGAAGAGTTTTTGATTAAATAGCTCAATCTAGATAAATAAATTCCTATAGGCATAATTAATCTTGAAGATAAGGAGAATGTTTCAATGAAGATTTTGGGGATTTCTGCTTATTACCATGACAGTGCTGCCGCTTTAGTTGTGGATGGCAAAATCGTAGCGGCGGCTCAGGAAGAGCGATTTACTAGAAAAAAACATGATGCTAGATTCCCGGTTAATGCTGTTAATTATTGTTTACAAGCTGCTAACTGCAATCTCTTAGAAATAGATCAAGTTGTTTTCTATGATAAGCCCCTAGTTAAATTTGAACGGCTCCTAGAAACCTATCTTGCCTATACTCCCCGGGGGTTTAGGTCTTTTCTCGCCGCCATGCCCATTTGGTTGAAGGAAAAACTTTATCTAAAAACAGAACTAAAGCGGGAACTGGCAAAATTAGCTGGTTGCAAGAGAACCGAGGTTCCCCAACTATTATTTACTGAACATCATCAATCCCACGCCGCCAGCGCCTTCTTCCCTAGTCCTTTTGCTAAAGCCGCCGTTCTCTGCCTAGATGGAGTCGGGGAATGGGCAACTACCTCGGTGTGGCTAGGGGAAGGTAATAAACTTACGCCTCAATGGGAAATAGACTTTCCCCACTCCTTGGGTTTGCTCTACTCAGCATTTACTTACTACACCGGTTTTAAGGTCAATTCTGGAGAATATAAGTTGATGGGGTTAGCTCCCTACGGCGAACCTAAATATACTGATTTAATTTATAAAAACCTAATAGACCTCAAGCCCGATGGCACTTTTCGGTTAAACATGGATTATTTTAACTACGCCACTGGGTTGACTATGACTAACAAAAAGTTCGATCGACTCTTTGGGGGGCCACCACGGACAGCGGAGGGCAAGTTAACCCAGAGGGAAATGGATATTGCTGCTTCGATTCAAGAAGTTACAGAGGAAGTGGTGTTACGTCTGGCCAGAACTGTACAGGAGGAGTTAGGGGTAGATTACCTGTGTATGGCTGGGGGCGTGGCTCTAAATTGTGTGGCGAATGGTAAGCTGCTGCGATCGGGCATTTTCAAAGATATCTGGATTCAACCAGCCGCAGGAGATGCCGGCGGAGCCTTAGGAGCAGCTTTAGCAACGTGGTATCAATACCATGACCAACCCCGGCAACCGGAACCAAAGGATAGTATGCAGGGATCCTATCTCGGTCCAAAATTTGAGACTGAAGAAATTCAACAACACTTGGATCAGGTGGGGGCTAAATATCAGCAACTGGATGATGCAGAGTTGATGCCCAAGCTGGCACATATCCTGGCGGCAGAAAATGTGGTGGGTTGGTGTCAGGGACGGATGGAATTTGGCCCACGTGCTCTGGGGGGGCGATCGATCATCGGCGATCCCCGGAGTCGCAAGATGCAATCCATTATGAACCTGAAGATAAAATACCGGGAGTCTTTCCGGCCCTTTGCCCCTTCGGTATTAGCCGAGAGAGTAGGTGACTATTTTGAGCAGAATTGTGCCAGCCCCTATATGCTTTTGGTTGCCCCGGTTCAAGAAAAGCTTAGAACTCCCATGACGGCCGCCGAGGAGCAGCTATTTGGGATTGAAAAACTCCGAGTTCCCCGTTCTAAGATTCCTTCTGTCACCCATGTGGATTATTCGGCCCGGATACAAACCGTCCACAAAGAAACTAATCCCCGCTATTATGATTTAATTAAACATTTCGAGACAGAAACTGGTTATGGCTTATTGGTAAATACTTCTTTCAATGTCCGGGGGGAGCCGATTGTCTGCACTCCCGAAGATGCCTATCGCTGCTTTATGCGGACTGAAATGGATTATCTAGTCTTAGAAAACTTCATTTTGGCGAAATCTGATCAACCAGCGATCGAGAAAGATGAGTCTTGGCAGCAGGAGTTTGGGTTGGATTAACTGCATGATGCATATTTAGTAGAGGCGCAAGGTCTTCTTCGGTTTCAAATTAAGCTCAAAGTTATTGCCAGCCAACTGTTTGATGCTTAGGGCTTGATCCCCTCTAACCCCCCTTAAAAAAGGGGGGGGACAAGAATCAGATCAATGTAGTTAGTATATTTAGTAAATTTAAGTGAATTTATGCATGAAATACCGAAATTAGATCGGCAGGGATTACGGAATTTTGGGTTGATGATGGCGGGGTTTCTAGCTACTATTTTTGGGGTAATTATTCCCTTAATCAGAAGGCACGAATCTCCTATGTGGATCTGGGCGATCGCTATTTTCTTTGTCACTTTTGCCCTAGTTGCTCCTAATTTCTTGAACCCTGTTTATCAAGTATGGATGCGCTTTGGTTTGACTTTGGGCTGGGTAGAAACCCGGATTGTTTTAGGATTAGTATTCTATGTCATGATGCTGCCCATGGGAGTAGTGATGCGTTTGCTGGGAAATGACCCCCTACGCCGAGACTTGCAAAAGCGAGATACTAGTTATCGAGTACCTAGTAAATTAAGAACCAAAGCAAGTTTAGAAAGACCATTTTAATATAGCTTCGGCTACGCTCAGCCATCGTCGACTGGAGGTTAAGTGTAGTCAAAGATCAGCGATCATTAATTGGGGGCTGATCGAAGCTGAAGCCCGTCACAATTTCTTTAGGATCACTACAGATAAAAATTATTGTTTGAGGTACAGAATGTTTGAGGCAACTATTGATTTTATTAAAGATATTTGGGCATTTCTGAAGGAACGTAAGAAGTATTGGTTATTACCTTTAGTTATTACCTTAGTTATGCTGGGAGCATTGATTATTCTCAGTCAAGCATCGGCGATCGCTCCCTTTATCTATACTCTTTTCTAGGTAATATTCATGGCATGGTTAGAAGTACGCCTTGATACTACTTCGGAGGCGATTGATTGGGTACGAACTCTTCTAGTGGGAGCGATCGATCTCCAAGATTTGCATGTTACTAAGTATCTAGATTCAGGGCTGATGGATTCAGATGCTTGGGAATTTACGATCCTCCTCTACCTTCTTGAAGATGGACGGAGCCGCACCCGGTTAGATCATCTAGAGCAAACCCTTGCTCCTCTGTACCGGACAGGATTAACTACTGAAATGCAAGTGGCGATTGTAGAGGAAAAACTATTAGTTCCTAACAATCTCTGGCAACCAGTAGGGGAGAAGTTTGTTATCCTATCTGCCGACTCTGACCTTGGGGGAGAGAAGACCCGAATACCATTGATCATCAAGCCTAGTCTTGCCTTTGGCAGTGGGCTACATCCAGCCACCATGCTTAGTTTGCAAATGCTAGAGCGTCATGTGTTGCCGGGAATGCACACCCTTGATCTGGGTTCTGGCTCTGGGATTCTTAGTGTGGCGATGGCAAAATTAGGAGCTACGGTGCTGGCTCTAGATAATGACCCGATCGCAGTCCTAGCTACCCAAGAGGCGATTAATCTCAACCAATTATCAACCCAAGCGATCGCCCAAGCTGGCAGTTTAGGTGGGGGTAACAATCTGGGGCATTGGTTAGGAGGAGATATGGCTGATTGTGGTAACCGCAGCATCCCGACTGTTAATAATCAAGCTAATACTCAAGTTGATCCTCAGGGAAAGTTTGATTTAGTAATGGCAAATATTTTTGCCCGGATTCATATCGCTTTGGCTACAGATTTTTATCAAGCATTGCACCATGATAATCTTAAGCAAAATAGTAATTCAGGCATCTTAATCACGACTGGTTTCACAAAGGATCAGAAGGATGATGTGATCATTGCCTGCCAAGATGTGGGGTTCAAGTTAAGTGATCGCTTGTATCAAGACCAGTGGGTTGCCCTTGTCTTTCAAACTTAAACAGGATGTATAGAAATGAGGGTGTAATATTCAACTCCTAAAGGCAGGCAAGATTAGAGCATTTTCTCTAGGAATTGTTGCGCTCGATCACACTGGGGATTCTCAAAGAAATCCTTGGGAGTAGCATCTTCAGCTAATTTCCCTTCATCCAAAAAGAGAATTCGATCAGCAACTTCCTTAGCAAAGCCCATCTCATGAGTGACGATCGCCATAGTCATGCCACTGCCCGCCAGCCCTTTCATGACATCTAATACTTCCTTCACCATTTCTGGATCCAGAGCCGAAGTTGGTTCATCAAAGAGCATGATTTCTGGTTGCATTGCCAGAGAACGAGCGATCGCTACCCGTTGTTTTTGCCCCCCCGACAGGCGAGAAGGATAAACTTGGGCTTTACTTTCTAAACCAACCCTACATAACAAATCCGATGCCTGCTGTTTGGCATCAACCTTAGAAAGTTTTTTTACCTTTAAAGGGGCATACATAACATTTTCGAGGACAGTCATGTGGGGAAATAAATGGAAATGCTGAAATACCATACCAATATTTTGGCGGATTTTCATAATATCCACCTTGGGTTGGGTAATATCCACCCCATCTACATAAATGTTACCTTGGGTCGGAATTTCTAACAGGTTCATACAGCGAAGAAAAGTAGACTTACCAGATCCCGATGGGCCGATAATTGCAACTACTTCTCCCTTAGTAATTTCGTTAGAAATTCCTTTGAGAACCTGCAAATCACCAAAATATTTATGCAGATTCTCAATCTTAACTGCTACGTTGTAATTTTCGTTCGAGGGCATAGGCTCCTGTGGTTAGACCCATAACAATTACATAATAGATCAAAGCAGCCACTAGAATCGGTTCAAAATAAATGAATTTTTCTGCTGCGACAATTTGCGATCGGCGTAAAATATCCGTGACTCCAATTACGGAAACTAGGGTAGAATCCTTCAGCAAATTAATACTTTCATTAGCCAAAGCTGGCAGAATATTCTTCACCGCTTGAGGTAAAATTACATCCCACATCATAATGGGATAAGGAACTCCAAGAGATTTGGCTGCCTCCCCTTGACCTCGATCGACTGCTAAAATCCCCCCCCTAATAGTTTCGGAAATATATGCTCCAGAATTTAAAGAAAAGGTCAGAACTCCTGCCTCTAGAGGAGAAACATTGTAGCCTGTTAATTGGGGGGTGGCGTAGTAGAGGAGGGATAATTGGACTAGTAGAGGTGTTCCCCGAAATAGGGAAGTATAAACATTAGAAAACCAGATTAGGGGAGTGATATTAGATATCTTAAATAGGGATAGAATAGTTCCCCAGATAAAACCTAAAATGGTGGATAGAGCCGTAAATTGCAGTGTCACCAATATCCCTTCTAAAATAAAAGGAATATTGGGTATAATGCGACCAAAATCTAGATTCATTTTCTATCCTTGAGGTTATTTTTTGGTAAGAATAAGCTGCCCAGGGGGCAGCCTGTTTCTATTTCTCGAACCATCTCTTAACTAAAGTTTCTACTTCTCCTTTTTGCTTCATCTGAGTTAAAACATCATTAAAGGGTTTAACTAGGGGCGAACCCTTGGGGAAGGCGATCGCTGAACCAGAGGGTCCATCACTGGGGATCACATTAAATTCTAAATCTGGGTTAGCGGCAATATAACCCTTCGCCACTGTATCTTCTACAATGGCAGCATCTAGACGCTTGGATTTAATTTCTTGAATCAGATCACCAATTTTATTGAGCGGCTTGAGATTAATGCCCTTAATTTTCTCGGCAGCTTTTTTCATATCACCTTCTTGGATGCTGCCTAGCTGGACTCCCACGCCTTTACCAACTAATTCTTCTACTTTTTTCAGATTACTACCCTTGAGAGCAATGATGGTATTTTTTGCTTCAAAGTAAATATCAGTAAAATCTACGCTCTTTTTTCGTTCTTCTGTGGGGGTCATCCCTGCCATCACAAAATCTACCCGTTTTGCTTGGAGAGCTGGCAACAACCCATTAAAATCCATATCTTTGATTTCTAGGGTGTAGTTAAGTTGCTTAGTAATATATTTGGCTATCTCCACATCAAAGCCGATAATTTCATTTTTACCACTGGCAGTATCCCGAAATTCGTAGGGGGGATAATCGGCAGAAGTTCCCATAACTAATTTTTGGACTGCTGGGCTGCCGGTTCCCGATGTTCCTGCTGCTGGGGTTCCTGTACTGCCTCCCCCACTACAAGCAGTAATAACAACATTCATCAATACTACACAAGCGATTGCTAGGGTAAATAACCAACTAAGTTTTTTTATTTTCATAATCCTTGGGGTTGAGTCAATAATCTATTATCCTAATCTAGCTTGCCACTGATACTTTAATGGTTGTTTGCCATAGGTTTGGTATCTTTGCATACCTAGAAATTTTGCACTTAATCCTTTGATCTACTTATGGTTGAGCTACCTATTGGAGAAAATAGTTTGCTATCATAGAGGCAATCTACTACTCAGTTAACTAGCTAGCCAGCTACCAATAACTGCGATCAGTTCTAGATGGAAATAATAGCCAATTCTTATGAATAAAACCAAAGATATTGCTCTAGATGCTACTTCAGATGATTCTTTAACTATTAATGCGATAGCAAACCACCGGCCCACAAAGGTACGAATTAGAATCTGTATCCCCCAAGAATACAATAGTGTCCCAATTATTTCCCGCTTAGTCTCCCATCATGAAGTAACAGTAAATATTTCTGGAGCTTCCCTAGAGGCAGATTCTTCGCAAGATGGCTGGTTTGATTTAGAGCTAGAGGGTTCAAACCCCCAAATTCAGAGCGCCCTGACCTACCTTGATGAGATGGATCTGGAAATTATCAATAAAACAGACCCAGAGGAAGACGGTTGGTAATGGAATTTTTTACCACTCTTCTGTCTAGCCTAATAGTATTAGGTAGCCCTGTTGGTTATGCCCTTGATCAAGTAGCTGCCGATAATTTTAGAAATCGTTTATATCGAGTGGAGAAGCTAGAAGTAAGGATAGATAATGCTCCCAACTATCAGATTATTCAGGGACGAATCGATCGCCTCCGCTTAGCTAGTCGGGGAGCTTGGTTAACCCCAGAAGTGCGCCTTGATACCCTAGAGGTAGAAACTGACCCGATCAATTTTGACTTCTCCCGCTTATCCAATAGTACGGCGAGTCCTCCATTACCTATAGCTGCATCCCTTGAGGTTCCAACTCTTTTGCCTCCCGGTCTTCTCCGTACTCCCTTCCAAGCTGGAGTCCGATTAGTAATTACTGAAAAGGATCTCCAACAAGCTCTAGAATCTCCTAGAGTTCAGAGTTTAATTCGAGAAATTGCTAGTAGATTTTTAGGTAGTGAAGCAGCAACGATGCAAGTTATTCCTCAAGTTAGATTTTTGGAGAGCGATCGCTTTCAACTCCAAATAGAATTTTTAGCATCAAATCAAAATAATTTAAATCCAAATAATCAGAGTCTTAAAGTCAACTTAGAATCAGGTATTACTATTCTTGATAATTCTCGTTTTCAGCTAGTAAATCCGGTGCTACAAATTAATAATAATCCCTTACCTAGTTCTATAGTTACAGCAGTTACTAGTAGCTTCCTTGATTCTTTTAATCTCCAGAGTTTAGAATCTAGGGGCATAGTTTTACGCTTACTCCAACTAAAAATAATTCAAGGACAATTGCAATCTGCTGCTTTTATTAGTATTAAGTGAATTTAAAATATTGGGAAGTTTTAGAGTGGAATTATACCTGCACTACAACTTAAAGTTAGCCCCAGTTGATACTTTAGCAAGTGCCACTTTAGTTTAAGACATTTATAGACTTTGATACCTTGCCTGTCCTAAACATAATGGCGAACATTATAACCTAAAGTGAATTCGGGTTAAGCCAATATCCTCACCCTAGCTCTCTCCCAGAACGGGAGAGGGAACAAAAAAATTACTCCTACCCCCCTTCTCCCACAAGGGGCGAAGGGGTATAGCCCAAGGGGCATTCAAGAAAGGGGGATGTAGCTTGCTTCCCGTAAGGGTGGGGTATTTCTTAAACTTATTGTTCTTTGGGCATAGTTCCCACTTGAACAACTATATTTTGAGTCTGATCGCCCCGTTGAATCTCCACCGTCAAATTACCTCCAACTTGGCTTTTTTCCACTGCTCGGCGCACTTCCGTACTATCTTTCACCGGCTGATTATTAACCTTAGTAATCACATCCCCCTGTTTGAGTCCGGCTTTTTGGGCTGGGGAATTGGGGACAATTTCCATTAAGATTACTCCCTGATCCACCGTTAGTTTAATCGGGGCATTAGGATTACTATTTACCTGTTGTTTCACTTCTGGGGTGACATCTATCATTTGAATTCCCAGATAAGGATGATCTACCTTCCCTTTCTGGATTAGTTGTGCGGCAATATTTTGGGCACTATTAATCGGAATTGCAAAACCAATCCCATTCGCTCCCTTGATAATGGCAGTGTTGATCCCAATCACCTCTCCCTTAGCATTTAGGAGGGGGCCACCAGAATTACCGGGATTGATGGCAGCATCGGTTTGGATAAAGTCAATCCGTTTATTTCCTTCACCAATATCACTGCTCGATCGCCCGATCGCACTAATAATACCCTTTGTCACCGTATGATCCAGACCTAGAGGATTGCCAATAGCGATCGCCCATTCCCCCGGTTGCAATTGATCAGAATCCCCAATGCTCACTGTAGGCAGATTAGTCGCCTCTACTTGCACCACTGCCAAATCCGTAACTGAGTCACTCCCCAAAACCTTGCCATCAAATCTCCGCCCATCATTCAGGATGACACTAACTTTGTCTGCCCCATCCACTACATGGGCATTGGTCAAAATTCTGCCATTAGCATTGACAATAAAACCCGAACCGCTGCCTCTTTCCACCTGCTTGCCCTCCTGGGGGGGCGGGAAACCAAAAAACTGGCGTAATTGAGGGTTATTAAAACTATCATTACCTTGGCTGGCGACTGTACGGGAAGAATTGATTTTCACCACGGCTGGACTAACTTGCCTCGCCACATCAGCAATAAAATTTAGACCATTAGGACTGGCTGAAGGTTGCTTAGATTGGGCATTAGTAGTTCCCGCATTGGCAGCGCTAAGAACTGCGGGATTAGCGGTATTATTGGCACCAAAATTCCGGGAAGTTAAGTAACCAGTACCGAGAGTAACACCTGCACCGAGTAAGATAAGAGAAAGGTACGTGACAGATTTTTGCATAGAATTAATAGTCAAAGATTTTGACTGCTGCTCTGATTTTAACTGAAGATCCTCTACTTGATATTTGTTTTTCATAGATTTATGGTTTTGGAGTCATGAATTGAGCGAATGATCGCATGAAAATAGTTGTCAGTTATAACCACCCTTGGTAGGATGTGATGGGTAGTCAGGCTGCCGCCCAAGGTTGAATGTACTTAATTAAGGTTGACTATATTTAATGTAGATAATCCCTGTGTCATTGTTGTGACAACCCTGTGGCAAGTAGATGAAGTTTTTAAATAAATTCCATTATTTTTAAGCTATAGCTCTTACCAAGATAATGAAATTAGAAGGAGTTTTGAAACCCTGACAGAGAAGAGGTTCTAAAACTGAAATTGTCCTAACCGCCAAGACGGTTGTTATAGATAGGGAGAAGGGAAATATGGTAGTCACCGCCGCAACACAATCTTTAATTACGCTGAAGGATGTAGGAAAATCTTATGTGCAGCCCAATGGTCAACAAATTTCTATTCTAGAGAAAATCAATCTTGAGTTAAGACAGGGAGAAATTATTGCTTTGCTTGGTCCTTCTGGGTCTGGGAAATCTACTTTAATGCGGATGATTGCCGGATTAATTCCCCCTAGTCAGGGGCAGATTTTATACCGAGATGCACCTTTGTTGGGCTTAAATCCGGGAGTAGCGATCGTATTCCAGAGTTTTGCCCTCTATCCTTGGCTGACGGTGCTAGAAAATGTAGAACTAGGGCTGAAAGCGAAAGGGGAAGTAGCGGATCTACGGCAGAAGAAAGCCATGCGGATGATTGATGTTATTGGTCTGGATGGTTTTGAAAATGCTTACCCCAAGGAACTTTCCGGGGGAATGCGCCAGAGGGTGGGGTTTGCTAGGGCTTTGGCCGTGGAGCCAGAATTATTGTGTATGGATGAACCATTTTCAGCCTTAGATGTATTAACCGCAGAGAATTTAAGATTTGAATTAATTGATCTATGGTTAGAGCGGCGCATCCCCACTAAGGGGATTTTAATCGTTACCCACGGGATTGAGGAGGCAGTAATTTTAGCCGATCGTATTATTGTCTTAGGGCGTAATCCGGGGCGCATTCGAGCAGATTTGGCTGTCACCTTGCCCCACTACCGCGATCGAAAAAGTACAGACTTTCAGGCCTTAGTAGATCAGGTTTATAAAATCTTAACTAACCCCGATCTAGATTTAGAAGTTCCGGCAACCGCCACTACTCAACCGAAGACCCAACAACCAGAAAAGTACCAATCTTTACCTCAGGTTAGAATTAGTTCGATCGCTGGTCTCCTAGAACTCTTGGAAGACCGCCAAGAAACCGATTTATATCGTCTAGGGCAGGAGTTGCAATTAGAGGTAGATGATATTCTGCCGATCGTGGAAGCTGCCAAACTTATGGAACTAGTTCAAATCCAAGAAGGAGATATTCACCTCACGCTCCTCGGTCATCAATTTATTGACGGCAGAACCGATGAACGCAAAGAAATTGTCCAAAAACAACTCTTGTCCCAAATTCGCCTAGTCCAACAAATTTATCGCCTCCTCCAAGCAAAGCGGAACCAAAGGATTACGGAGGAATTAATCCTAGATATTTTACAGGCACATTTTAGTCCCCAAGAGGCAGAAAGACAACTCAAAACGGCGATCGACTGGGCCAGGTATGCCGAGTTATATAGCTACGATGAACCTTCTGGAGAATTATTTCTAGAGCAACCCGCCCCTATAGGTTAATAAATAATATAGAAACTATGTATCCAGTTAGTCGCGATCATCAAGCAAAATTCCGCCCCGGTTGGGATTTTCGAGATTTAATTACTTTGTTAGCAATGCTAGTCGTGATTCTCGGAATTATTCGCACTGCTGCTAAATTTGGTGGCTCTTATAGCGGCAATTTGCAAATTTTTACCAATGTTAGGGTATTGCCCAGTTATACAGCCCAGACCCTTTTACGCATGGTCAGTGCCTATCTTTTCTCCTTAGGATTTACCCTAGTTTATGCTTACACCGCCTACCGTTCTAGAGTTGCGGCCTTGGTTCTAATTCCCTTATTAGATATTCTCCAATCTATTCCAGTGCTATCTTTTTTACCGGGAGTAGTTTTAGCTCTAATTGGTCTATTTCCTGGTCAAAGAATTGGCTTAGAAATTGCCGCCGTATTATTGATTTTTACGGGTATGACTTGGAATATGACCTTCAGTTTCTATCAGTCTCTCCAAAGTATTCCTAGGGAACTTAAGGAAGCGGCCAATATTTATCGTTTGAATACCTGGCAGCGGTTTTGGCAACTAGAATTACCCAGTGGAGCGATTGGTCTGGTCTGGAATAGTGTTATGTCTGTATCTGGGGGGTGGTTTTTCTTGATGGCGATCGAGTCTTTCACTCTGAGGAAACAAGATTTTCGCCTCCCCGGTTTGGGTTCTTACCTGAAAGCCGCTGCTGAGAAGGGGGATTTTGGGGCGATCGGCTGGGGTTTATTAGTCTTAATTAGTGTGATTATTACTATAGATTTTCTGGTCTGGCGCCCCCTCATTTCTTGGGCAGAAAAATTTAAGCTGGAAACTACGGAATCTCAGAATGCTCCTAATTCTTTGGTACTAGATTTCGTGCGCCGATCGCCCACCATCCGGGCATTTATGATGGCAGTCTGGATACCCCTACAAAATTTGCTTGATCAAGGTGTAGTTAGAGCTTTTCCTCCCCGAAATTATACTCAACCCCGGCTTCGGCGATCGCCCGTGATCGAGTGGATCAATCGAATTTTTTTGGGTGGTTTCTCTCTAATTGTTTTTTGGGGTATCTGGGAATTATTAATCTTAATCCGGGTTTTAAGCTGGAATGATTGGCAGCAGGTAATTATGGGGGCGATTTTCTCGGCCTTGCGGGTAATTATTGCTATGCTGTTATCCCTATTGTGGACTGTACCGGTGGGGGTAGCGATCGGGCGAAATCCCCGCCTCTCTCAGTTATTACAACCGATTATTCAAATTGCTGCCTCCGTACCAGCTACAGCCCTATTCCCAGTTCTACTCATTGGTTTAGCCTCTGTGGGTGGGGGTTTGCAGGTGGGATCCATAATTCTAATGATGCTGGGAACTATGTGGTATCTGCTATTTAATGTGATTGCCGGGGCGCAATCTATCCCCAGTGAATTGTTTGAGGCTGCCAAGGTTTATAAACTTAGTCGCCTCCAGCGATGGCAGACTTTGATTCTGCCGGGTATTTTTCCCTACCTGATTACGGGCTTAATTACCGCTGTGGGCGGGGCATGGAATGCAAGTATTGTCAGTGAATATATTCAATTTCAAGGCCAAACCATCACTACTGTCGGCCTAGGAGCCACCATTTCCCAAGCTACAGATTCAGGGAATTTTCCTCTCCTGTTAGCAGCAACTTCTGTAATGTCTTTATTAGTAGTTTTAACTAATCGCCTCATCTGGCGACCATTGTATAAATTGGCAAACGATAAATATAGGCTTTTAATCTAACGTGAGTTCGGTTTAAGCAAAAGCCCTGACCCTAAGCCTAGAGACGTTCCCTCAGCGGAGTCGAAGGGAGCTGATTTGTACTGAGCGACTAGCCTTGAGCGAAGTCGAAAGGAGTCGAAGTAGTCGAAGGGAGCATTTCTGCTACAGAGGAAGATAATCGATCGAAGATTTGTGATAGGGTTTTGGCTACTTCGACAATGCTCAGCATAAATTCGACTTCGCTCAGCCATCGATAATGGCGATAGTTTTCGCAAAACGGTATCCGGGGTATTTCTTATCCCGAACTCATGTTATTTTAGGTTAGGCATTTCTCACCGTATAGGTTTTGGGCTATTCTTCTATAGTCAGGACTTACGCATTCGATACCTTTCTGCTAACTAGTACTCCCGGTTCTTTTTGGATGGGGACAATATCTAGGGTATCTAGACTGGCACAATAAGCCAAATCCTCATGACAGTTGAGGCGGAGGAGGCGCTGTCCGTGGCTGGCGAGGTGGAGGAGATTTAGTAATTTATCTTGCCATTGTTGATAGAGGGCGATCGCCGCTACTACCTCATCATTGCCCGCTAATTCTTCTAGAGTTAACTTCCCTTGGACTTGGAGTTGATGAGCGATCGCTCCAGCACAAACTGTATCTTCGAGGGAATAGCTCCCTTCCCAGCCAGAACCCAATATCCAAATAGTTTCTGGGTTAGTTGCCAAGAGATAGTTAACTACGGCTTGCCGATTGATCAGGGCAGCGGTGATCACAGCAGCAGATTTTTGAATCCGGGCTAGGCATCGGGTGCCGTTGGTAGTACTAATAAATAGGCGCTTCCCGGTCATTAGCTCTGGAGTACAGTCGAGGGGAGAA
>JANMHD010000336.1:0-3233 GCA_031374985.1 Coleofasciculaceae cyanobacterium OTE_70_metabat_329
TCGGGCTGCTACCCCCAAACCTCGGAGTAGGGTTTCCCTAGAAGCCACTATAATTCGTTGGTGTTGTACCAATCTTTCTAGGGGATTTTGCCAAATTGTCGCTGCCGAGATCAGTAGGTCTAATTGATCAATAGCTTGCAGATAATATCCTAGTTGCCACACTTCCGACCCCGAAGCTGGAGGATGCAATACCAAACAAGCCCGGAATAGATTCCCCTGTTCTAGCCTTTCCTGCCAATAATTAGAGTTAGTTACTAAATAACTTTTGACTGGGGCTGTCCAATTTTCCCAGATTGTTGTTAACCTTCTGCTCTCATCTGTAGCTGCGTCTAGCTTACCGGGGACAGGACTAATCAAGCCTTGGAGCCATTCTTGACAAGGGGAAGATAATTGGGGTTGGGGTAAAGAAGTTATGGCTTGGCGAACGTGGTAATCGATCGCCTTCCCCAGAAAATCTAGTAAAACCTGACTAGGTAATTGGGGTGAGGCTTGATATTGGCAGCACACTAAGGGCATAGATTGGGTAAATTGAGTCAATCTTGCCTGATCTAAGGCGCTATCCAATAAGGGCAACCATTGAATCCTTAATTTCTCTAATTGCTCCTCTTGGGATAACTTTTTCTCTCCTGCCAAAACACCGGGAATAAACTTCTCCCGCCCTAGTAAATCTCTAACCCAAAGATACACCTGCCCCCAGAACTTGAGATCATCTCCTAGGTAATTATTTTCTAGATAGTTATTATTGCTACTGGCGATTGCTTTAGCGTTGCTTCGCAAAATCGATCCCAAAGATAATAAGTTATCGCTGCTCAAGGCTAATGTTGACAAGAGTTCTAGCCCTACAGCCAAACTTAAGCTGATGCCTTGTAGGTTCCAAGATTTATTTATACTGCTAGTCCCTTCTACCGCCACTTGGTTAGAAAGAAAGGGCAAAAAATATCTCCCCGTTTTGTAGCTTGGAAGAGTTACAAGTACTGTCTGCCAAGGGTTTGTCTGAATATTCTTTAAAGAAAGTAAGCCTTTTTCTGAGAGAAAGTTAGCCAACTCTATCTCAGTCATGGTGTAGGGATGAGGAATTTCTTCCTGCCCAGTTTGGGGAGTCTTGGGTTTAGGGCGATAAATTTCCCCCCAAATAAAAAATCCGTCTTCCTTGATCCAGCTACCGTGTAAAATCCCCATGCAACCTACTCTAAATATTTAAATATCTAAAAAATATTAATCTCTATTCTAAAGTATTGCTAGAAATCAATTTAAATACTGCCCGATATACTGGTTCACCCCTAGAGAGGGTAGATTTTTCTCTTTCCGTGGCCACGGGGAAAGGATTAGGAGTTGAGAGTAACCCCGGATATCTTTCCTCTGGATCGGCATGATCTTTTGGACTAATATATTCAAAAGCTGCACCACTAAAGCGATTCTGCGACCCAGAGCTAAAGCGATTTTGCGAAGCAACGCTAAAGCGATCGCACATATCTCGCTCCACCACCTCCACATCAGATTGCAGAAATACCATGCCCCCCGGTTGGAGATACCTAGCCAAAATTTCTACCACCTCCGGCTGGACTACTCGGCGTTTGAAATGGCGATTTTTGAACCAAGGATCCGGAAACTGGATGCTAACTCGTGCCAGACAACGGGGTGGTAGGGAGGCTAGGATCGGGGCGAGGGAATTATTGGCATTGCAAAATAAATATTCTAAATTGTCTAACCCGGCTAGTTTCTTTTGCTGAGAGGCAGTATCTACTAAGGGTTGGCGGATTTCTAAGCCTAGAAAATTCCAAGTAGGTTCCAAAGTTGCCATATGGAAGAGAAAATCTCCCCAGCCACAGCCAATATCTAGATGGAGGGGTTGGTTTGGGTTAGCATAAACGTGATCCCAATTGGGGGGGGCGATCGCTTCAGCATACTTATTTGCCAAGGGATTTACATGCTGACGGACTCTAACTCTTGCCACTGTGATAAATTCAATTCATAAGTTAACATCTAATATTACAGCACTTTTCTAGTTCATGGAGTATAAACAGAAGGCTTAAGTCCCTTGTTCTCTAGAACAACCAAAGTAGGATTACCAAAGATAGGTATATTTCCATGAATAAAATTCCTGTTTCGGTATTGATTCCAGCTAAAAATGAAGCGGCGAATCTACCTGCTTGTTTGGCAAGTGTGGCTGTGGCTGACCAAGTATTTGTGGTGGACTCTCAAAGTAGCGATCGTACCTCAGAACTAGGCAAGGAATTAGGAGCAGAGGTAGTCCAATTTTATTTTGATGGAAATTACCCCAAAAAGAAAAACTGGTCTCTAGAAAATTTGCCATTTCGCAATTCGTGGGTATTAATTGTAGATTGTGATGAACGGATTACGACCGAACTTTGGCAGGAAATTAGTCAAGTAGTTAATCAATCAGAATATACAGGTTATTACCTAAATCGGCGGGTGTTTTTTTTAGGAACTTGGATTCGGCATGGAGGGAAATATCCTGATTGGAATTTGCGTTTGTTTCGTCATGAATACGGGCGTTATGAAAGTTTAGGCACGGAACATATTCCCAATACTGGAGATAATGAAGTCCATGAACATGTAGTCCTAAAAGGAAAGGTAGGCTACCTAAAAGAGGATATGCTTCATGAGGATTTTCGGAATATTTATCACTGGTTAGAACGGCATAATCACTATTCTAATTGGGAGGCGCAGGTAAGATTAGACCTATTACGAGGGAAGGGGGATGAGGGATCGATCGGCTCTAGTTTTTTTGGAAATGCAGTGCAAAGAAAAAGATTCTTAAAGAAAATTTGGGTGAGATTGCCCCTCAAACCTCTAATTAGATTTTTGTTATTTTATGTTATTCAATTAGGTTTTTTAGATGGAAAAGCAGGTTATATCTATGGGCGATTGTTGAGTCAGTATGAGTATCAGATTGGGGTAAAACTCTACGAGCTACAGAAATTTCAAGGGCAGTTAAATATAAAAAAACAAGAGTAGCCTATGATGTAGTTAGCTAACTTTGGCTACCCTATATCATAGCTACTTTCCATAGTTTTATCCCCACATCTAAGGAAGCTTAGGTGCTTGGATTGTCGCCATTTTTTGTCCCTCTAGGGCTAGGGCTGGTTTTGTTAGAGAGGGGACTGAAGCCCTGAGCCGAGCAGTAAGTTGGGTGGTGGTGGCATCGTAGATCCCAGTTAAGATTTTGGGATATAAACCAATTCCAATAATGGGAACTAGAAGGCAAGCAA
>JANMHD010000374.1:0-7279 GCA_031374985.1 Coleofasciculaceae cyanobacterium OTE_70_metabat_329
CCCGGCATCTTGGGAGTATTAATGATGGGGGTTATTCCTTTTCTGCCCGGTAGTTTAATCAAAGCAAGCATTGCTGCCGCAATTCTGCCTACTACTTGGAAATTAATTGGCAACAAAGACCAGAACTAGGATAATTCTAGAGATAGTTCTAAGAACTAAGTCCTAAGTATCTCCATGCTTGGTCTGAGGCATACCTGCTGGGGGGTAGTTGGTGAGGTTTTGATCCTACCCTAGGCTTGGAAGTTTTGGAAGTTGTCGATCGCTACATTCTCCTTACCGCCGCCCCCCTTAATTAACAATCATAGTTATCCTGAGCTAGGGAAACAGTCAGGGAAGTAAGTAATAGCAGTCCCCCTCCCGGCGTACCATGGAAACCACTCCTTCTTCTTTTCCTAACTGGAACCAAAAAACCTATCAACGCCTAAAACTCTCCCTAAGTTTAGGATTACGTCGGCAACTATTTATCGCTGTCTGTGATGACTTAGGTTTACAAAATCGTCTTGCCACTAGACTCCACGCTGAATTGGGAATTAAACCATCCAGCAATTCATCCCCCGAAGAGTTTCCCCAATTAGTAAGTCTTCATCTCAATTTAGAAGACCCCCATCCCCTCAAACAAATTGCCCAATGGCTAGAAAATTATCAATCCCAGACCTCCATGCCGGCCTTTCAACTGGTGGGTATTGAGCATCTTACTGCCCAACCTGCAACTACCCAGCGTTTATTTCTCCGTCGCTTGCAAATGATCGATCGCAGTCTCCCTCACTTGGAATCTAGTCTGCTGCTTTGGCTCCCCCGTCCTTGGCTACAATTGATCCAGAAATCCGTCCCAGAGTTTTGGCAGTGGCACACTGGGCTATTTGAATTTGCTGGAGAACCTAGTCCCCTCCCTCCTGCTGCGAGCAATCCAGAAAATTCTCCTACGAAGGAATGGGAAGATGATTATTTAAACCCTATCTTAAATTCCCCGGTGGTAAAACAACAACCCGTCCCTACCCCAGCTTTAACCAATGCCTACTTGAGTTTGGCCCAGCAGTATCGCAATCGCCTAGAAACTGGCGAAGTTACGGAAGAAAATTTAATTATTGCGATCCAAGCCTATGAGCAGGTTTTGACTGGTTTACAAGACCAGCCCGGACAGTTAGTAGATATTTTGAATGACCTAGGTAATTTATATCTCATGCGATCGAGGCTTATCGGGGATATTGCCTCCGCCAAAATTCAGTTGGAACAGAGTATTTCCTTGTACTATCAGGCTCTAGAAAAAATCTCTCCTTCCCAAACTCCTGATACCTATTCCATGATTCAAGGAAATCTAGGGGCGGCCTACGGCGATCTTGCCCGCTATGACGTTACTCCCGATGCTCAAGCATCAGCCCTCCAGCAATCTATTCAGGCCTATCAAGAAGCTCTGCGTTACCGGGATAAGGAACGGGAACCCCTGAAGTATGCCGCTACCCAAAATAATTTGGGAACCACCTATTGGCACCTAGCTCAACAGGTAAACACAAAAGATATTGCGGCTAACTATCTTCACTCTGCGATCGCTGCCTACGTTGAAGCCATGACCCACTATTACAGCCAAGGAGATGCCCTGAATTGGGCAATGATTCAAAACAACCTCGGCACAGCCTACTGGAACCTTGCCCAGTATGAACAAACAGAATCTTGGCTCCAATTAGCCGTCGGAGCTTATCAAGATGCCCTAAAATACCGTAAGCGAGATAATCTTCCTGCTGCCTGTGCTGCTACCCAAAATAATCTAGCTACTGCCTTTTGGCACTTGGCTGAGCGCTGCATCGATAATCCCTCAGCGCGGCGGGAATACCTGCAAAAGGCTATTTCTATTTATGATAGTGCCTTAGCGATCGCTGAAAACCTCAGTAGTCAGCAACCCCCCATCCCCGTTAGTTTTGATATCTTTGCTACCCGCAACAACCTAGGCTTAGCCTATTACCAAATTGCTACCGAAGGTTTACTAGAACTCAAGTCTAAAACTAAATCTCGCTATCTAGAACTGGCTCTCAAGCAACACCTCCTAGCCCTCCAAGGATTTACTGTTGATAGTGATGCCTATACAAATGCCTTTAATTTTATTGTGAAAACTGTCCGTACTTTCTACAAAGAAGGTGGTGTGGCTGGCCAAAACTTTGCTCTATCTATAATTCCGGGGCAATTACTCCCTGACCTACTTCCTAAACTTTAACAAGGCAGCGAAGGGGTGGCGGTCTCCTTGTAAACTATGTTTGGGGTATTACTCCTAAAATGCTGTATTTTGATCCCTCAAAAGGTAATTCCTGTAACGATTGATCTCAATATCAACTACCCTGCCTGCTCTATTAAACTTTCTATACTATGTCTAAAATTTGCCAATAAGTTGATCGATCGAGGTGGCTTCCTCAAAGACTTGCCTAATCTTAATTCTGTGCCATTACTACTCCAGTAAACATGATCAAAAATCTTATGCAGTAAACATAAACCCCGACCACACTCAGACTTTATATCTGGTAAATAGTCATCCTGACTACTTAATCTTGGAGGGGGAAGAAATCCACAGCCCTCATCAGAAATAATCCACCAATACTGCTCCTCAACTACCGAAAACCTTACCTTCACCTTCTTGCTGGGGTCTAGTCCATTTCCATGTTTAGCGGCGTTTATTAAAGCCTCTTGTAGCCCTAGGCGCAATTCAGGCTGCCAAGAACTAGGAATATCCGCCAGCAAAATATCGAGTACAGGAGATAGGTATAGGGTAGAAGCAAAAGCCATCGTTCCCCATTCTTGTCCCACCGGGCGCATTGACAAAGCAATCACAGGATAGTCCTCTAGTTTATGCTTTAATGACATTCCCACAGCAGGAGTGCTAGGGATTCTTTCTTCTATGGGAGTCGATCGACTTTACCCTATGAAAGCAGCTTCACGGTATGCCCTACCGCTGCAAGTTCTTATCTAAAATTTTCCTAGAGACTCCATTATAGCAAAAACCTACAACTATACAAACTATCTTCTTACAGCGTTTTTTAGTTACATGAAGACACACTTTATCCTATAGAACCCATTTGATATTTCCCCTGTAGGATGTGTTAGGCATCAGATGCAACGCATCTTCCCCAAGTTCTGATGCGTTACTACGAAAATAATTGATGGGTATCGAATATCCTAAATGGGTTCTATGGAACAAGGGGCTTAAGCCCCTTGCCTGTCGTCCACAAACTAGAAAAGTGCTGTAAATAACTGGGAGAGATAAGAGTACAAAGCCTTAAACCCCTAACAGATAGGCATGGCTGGCTGTGCAATCTACCATTACTTATTTCCTTTTCGTATTTTTTGGTAGATTCAAAGAGAATCTACTTCAACGCCTTGCGTTCTGCCGCAGTAGGCATCATCCTTTGTTCTTTAGCTGGTAAAAAACTCGCATCAAAAATATCCTCTACCTTAAACTTAGTTTTTAGTTGAAATCCATCTACAGTTTGTTGAATAGATTTACCCAGTCGCTCTGGGTTCACACCCCCTAAACCCAGAGATTCTGCTTCTGGAGTAATCATCAACTTTTCTAGGGCAATCTGTAAACGGACTTTTTCGGCATTGCGATCCATCAACTTACTTTCATCGGCCGCCATTACCATATCTAGGGCTGCTTCTGGGTCTTTAATGGTATCTTGCAAACCCTTGAGGTATGCCCGGACAAAAGCTTTAACGGTATCAGGATTTTCTTTGGCAAAACTAGCTTTAGTTAGAATGCCATTACCATAAAAATCTAAACCAAAATCATTGTAATAAAAAACATTGACTTCTTCAGCTTTGATTCCTGCCTTGAGAATACTAGGCATGGCTGAAGTAGAAAAACCACTAATTGCCTCTACTTGTCCTTGCACCAAGAACGTTTCCCGCAATTTTGGTTCCATAGTTACCCACTCTATGCTGTTTGGGTCAACCCCAATTTCTTTGGCAAATAGAGGCCAAAGTTTCCGGGGACCATCGCCGGCCGGAGCTCCCATTTTTTTCCCGGCTAGTTGCTTTGGTTCATTAATTCCATTTTTCTTGAGAGTTAAGATGGAAAATGGTGCTTTGTTGAAGGGAATTGCTACGGCAATAATTTTTTCACTAGGATTTTTATCATTAAATTCTAAGGTGTTATAGATATCACTAAAGGCGACATCAAATTTTCCAGTTCCTAGATTACTAATTGCTGCTACGTTTCCAGTTCCTCTTTCATAGGTGACATTTAATCCTTCTTGGGCGAAGTAACCTTTTTTAATGGCTACAAGTAAGGGGGCATCAAGACTTTGGAAAAGAAAAGCTAGGGAAACCCGCACGTTTTTTTGACCAGTGGTATTGGCACTAGTAGCGATCGATGGAGCGGTAGCTGTGGTAGGACTCGTGGCGATCGATGGAGATGGACTAGTGGCGGTTTGAGTTGCACAACCACCAAAGAATAAAACTGAGCCAGCAACTAAAAGGCTGCTAGAAAAACGACCTAGACGACTTAATTGAGGCTTAACCATAGAAGACACTTTAATGTTGTAATTTGAATGATTTGATAAATTTTCTTTCATTAAACATGACTTACCTTTAGGTATTCTGTGTTTTTAGTTACATTAAAAGTTGAGTGATCAGAATCACTTGTTTTTAGGGAATTTAGTCACTCTAAAATAGTCAGGATAGTTAGAAGATAGATTAAATAATCATAATCTCCCAAAAAATATTGTGAAAACTACCTACGCTATTCGGCAATTAGTTGCCAAGGCTCTATCTCTTAGAAAACTTACTCCAGAGATAGAGAATGAGATCAATTATGAACTGACCCGCCTTGGTTATGTATCTGATGTAGATTATGAGGCCTTAGAACTGTTGATGGCAGAAATGGATGAAGGGAGAATCAAGTTAGTCGCAAATAATCTAAGCTATTAAATGGAAGTCTTGATCTTGTTTTGATATCCTACCTGCTTGAACCTGATATTTGCCCCTCCTTCCAAAGAGGCTAGGTTCTAAAAGCCAAGCGTTCATTTTCTACATCTACATAAATAGTATCCCCATCGTTAAACTTGCCCCGGAGAATATTTTTGGCAATTTGGGTTTCTAGTTCTCGTTGGATTGCTCGCTTCAAAGGTCTAGCACCAAAGGTAGGGTCATAGCCTACTTCTGCGAGAAAATCGAGGGCAGCATCAGCTAATTTCAGGGTCATGTGCTTATCACTTAAGCGTTTTTCTAGACGCTGGACTTGAATTTTAACTATTTCCCGTAGCTCAGATTTTTCTAGGGCATGGAAAATAATGATTTCATCAATCCGGTTTAAGAATTCTGGGCGGAAGTTCGATCGCAACAACTCCATCACCCGGCTACTCATCTCCTGATACTGACTATTATCCCCCGCCACATCAAGGATAAACTGAGAGCCAATATTACTAGTCATGATAATTACAGTATTTTTGAAATCTACCGTCCGCCCTTGAGCATCGGTGACCCGCCCATCATCAAGGATTTGCAGCATGACATTGAATACATCGGGGTGAGCTTTTTCAATCTCATCAAACAAAATCACAGCATAAGGACGGCGGCGAATTGCTTCGGTTAATTGTCCCCCTTCCTCGTAGCCGACATAGCCCGGAGGCGCACCTATTAAGCGGGAAACGGCATGTTTTTCCATATACTCGGTCATGTCTACTCGGACTAAGGCCTCTTCGGTATCAAATAAGTAGGCAGCAAGAGCTTTGGCCAGTTCAGTTTTACCTACCCCTGTCGGCCCAAGGAAAATAAAACTAGCGGTAGGTCGGTTAGGATCGGCCAACCCTGCCCTCGATCGCTGAATAGCATCAGCTACGGCGGTGACAGCTTCAGTCTGGCCGATTACTCTCTGGTGGAGTTCATCTTCTAGAAGTAAGAGTTTTTCCTTTTCCGATTCCACTAGTTTGCTAATGGGGATGCCTGTCCACTTAGAGATAATTTCGGCAATATCGCCCTCGGTGACTTCTTCCCGGAGTAGGGATTTGCTATTTTGGGTCTGTTGCAATTGGGTCTCGATCGCCTCTAACTTATGCTGTAACTCGTTGAGGGTACCAAATTTTAATTCTGCCGCCCGGTTCAGGTCGTACTCCCGTTCCGCCTGTTGAATTTCTACATTGATGCGATCGATCTCTTCTTTTAAGGTCTTTCGTTGATCCAAGACAGTTTTTTCTGCCTGCCATTGAGCATTTAGTCCACCTTGGTCTTCCTTGAGATCGGCCAATTCCCGCTCGATTTTGCCTAATCTTTCCCGTGAGCCATAATCACTTTCCTTTTGCAGTGAGAGGCGCTCCATTTCTAACTGGAGGATTTTTCGATCAATCTCATCCAGTTCTTCTGGCTTAGAGGTGCTTTCCATTTTTAGCTTGGCTGCCGCCTCATCTACTAGATCGATCGCCTTATCTGGCAGGAAGCGATCACTGATGTACCGGGTAGATAAGGTAGCTGCTGCCACTAAGGCACTATCAGAAATCTTGACGTTATGGTGGGTTTCATAGCGGTCTTTCAAACCCCGGAGGATTGACACAGTATCTTCCACACTGGGCTGATCTACATAAACCTGTTGAAAACGCCGTTCCAGGGCTGCATCTTTTTCGATATATTTACGATACTCATCCAAAGTTGTGGCTCCAATGCAGCGTAATTCCCCTCGTGCTAGCATTGGTTTAAGCAAATTCCCCGCATCCATCGCTCCTTGGGTGGCTCCTGCCCCCACTACTGTGTGGATTTCATCAATAAATAAAACCAACTGCCCTTGGGAATCTGTCACTTCTTTAAGAACTGCCTTGAGGCGCTCTTCAAATTCTCCTCGATACTTGGCTCCCGCAATCAATGAACCCATATCTAGGGCAATAAGTTTCCGCCCCCGTAAGGATTCCGGCACATCTCCACTAACAATTCTTTGGGCCAAACCTTCGGCGATCGCTGTCTTCCCAACCCCCGGTTCCCCGATCAAAACCGGATTATTTTTAGTTCGGCGGGAAAGAATTTGAATAGTGCGGCGGATCTCATCATCTCTACCAATCACTGGGTCTAATTTACCTTGACGAGCTGATTCTGTCAGATCTCGCCCATACTTTTCTAGAGCTTCATACTTGCCTTCTGGGTTCTTGTCGGTCACTTTTTGACTGCCTCTAATTTGATTGATAATATCTTTGAGCTTGGCTTCTTGAAGACCAAATTCTTGAAATAGTCCCTTACCAAAGCGATCGTCTTTGCTATAGGCCAACAGAATATGTTCGATAGAAATAAAATCATCCCCAAAGGTTTGCCGATA
>JANMHD010000380.1:0-5431 GCA_031374985.1 Coleofasciculaceae cyanobacterium OTE_70_metabat_329
CGGCCATTTTGGGGGTACAGGTGGGGGGAGATAATAGTTATCAGGGAGTGATTAAATCTAAGCCCTTGTTAGGGGACGATCGCCAACCTATTACGGAGATGACTATTATGCAAGCTCTAAATTTAACTCGCTATGGGTTTCTGCTGTGGCTGGGGATTGGGAGTTTTTGTCTTCTGCTGGGCGGGTAGGGAGTAAATTAGGGCGTAAAGCCTTGCGCCCCTACTAGTTTTGACAGGCGATAATTTTTAAAAACTTCACCCCTTGCTACTACCTCTTGTTCTTGGTCTATTGTAAAACCTTGTCGTTGGAAGAATGCTTTGGCAGTAATACTAGCTTCGGTGTAGAGGCGATCGCAATCTAGTTTTAGGGCGTGGGATTCGATCGCTTGATACAAACTCTTACCTACCCCTCTAGATTGATAATCTTTATGAACGTAGAAACAATCGATATGACCATCTATTTCTAATTCTGCAAAACCAACAATTATTCCTTGCTTTTGATCCCCATTTTCTGATACATTTTCCGCCACATAGGTAAATCGACTAGTACAAACTTTTACCCAATCTCGAAAATAAATATCATCGGGAGCCCAAGCTTTGACTTGGTTAAGAGAATAATCTTGGCGATTAATTGTCCTTACTGTATTGTAAAATAATTGAGCTACTTGGGTAGCATCTTGAGGTCGGAAAAGTCTAATAGAAATAGGTAGTAGAGTCGGCACAAATTTATTTTGTAGTTAACTTTGTATAGTTAAAGCAGTAACGATCGTCCAACTATCTACTAATAATAATAACAAGCTACATCCCAATAAAATCAAATACATCCACGGCTGTGCCAAAGGACGAATATCGGTAGTGTCGATCCCAGTTTTTGCTTGAACGATCGCAACTAATTTTGTGAAGCCTACTACTCGCATAGGCAATAGGTAGGCTTGATTTGAGGACTTACTAATAAAGTAATAAACTAATCCTCCCTGTCCTGTGGTTCGCATTTTCAGGTCTTTAATCTCTGTCCAAGCTAACTGCCATTGGCGGCGAAATATCCAACTATTCCATTGGGGATAAATAACCTGAATTTTTTCCTCATCTAAAATTACCTGCTCAGTCAGAGCCGCATAAATCAAAATTAAACCAATGCCAGAACCAAGCCAGAGTAAATTAGGTGAAATAGGGGCAGCAGTAGCGGCAGCTAAAAAAGGGAGAGGGATAATTAGGGCAATATAAAGCAAGAGGAGAGTGAGGCGAATTAGGGGCGAAATGGATAATTTTTGGGGTAGTTCTGGGAGAGATGACATGATTTTGTTCAGGATTTACTGACTATGCCTTAGTATTTTAAGGATATTTTACGAAAAAGTGTAGGGAGCGATCGCATGACTAAGGTTAAAGTAGGTTTGTTATTTGGGGGCTGTTCTGGAGAACATGAAGTGTCTATTAGTTCGGCGCGGGCGATCGCTCAAGCTCTCACAGAAGGCGAAAATAGTTCTAAATACGAATTACAGCCTTTTTATATCCAAAAAGATGGCCTCTGGCAAGTAGGAAACTTAGCTCAACAAGTATTAACCTCTGGCCAAGCCCGATCACTAGGTGGAACAGAAGTTAATACCTCAGCCCCTCTAGCATTCATGGCCCAAGCTGCGGCACTCACTCCAGACAATCAGGCTGGAAATGGGGCGATCGAGCAATCTAGTGTTGATGTGTGGTTCCCAATTCTCCACGGGCCGAATGGGGAAGATGGCACGGTGCAAGGATTGTTAAAGTTATTACAAGTGCCTTTTGTAGGCTCAGGAGTCTTGGGTTCTGCCCTTGGCATGGATAAAATTGCGATGAAAATGATCTTTGCCCAAGCGGGATTGCCTCAAGTTAAATATCGGGCGGTAAATCGATCGCAAATTTATTCTAATCCCTGCGTATTCCCAGCCCTGTGTGATGCTCTAGAAACAGAATTAGGCTATCCTTGTTTTGTCAAACCTGCTAATTTGGGTTCCTCCGTAGGGATCAGCAAAGTCCGTACCAGACAGGAGTTAGAGGCAGCTCTTGATAGTGCCGCTAGTTACGATCGGCGGATTATTGTTGAAGCCGGGGTCGTCGCAAGAGAAGTAGAATGTGCAGTGCTGGGAAATGACGCCCCCAAAGCTTCTGTAGTGGGAGAAATTAGTTTTACCAGTGATTTCTATGACTATGAAACCAAATACACCGAGGGGTTAGCAGGTTTAGCAATTCCAGCAGATTTACCACCAGAAGTGACTAAGAAAATTCAAGAGATGGCGATCGCTGCTTTTCAGGCACTAGATTGTGCAGGTTTAGCGCGGGTAGATTTTTTCTATGGGGAATCTACTGGAGAAGTATTAATCAATGAAATCAATACAATGCCCGGCTTCACTGCCACTAGCATGTATCCCCAACTTTGGGCAGCTACTGGGGTTTCCTTTCCAGAGTTAGTCGATCGATTAATTCAATTAGCCTTAGAAAGAAATGCTTCTTAAATAGGATTATATGTAAAGATCACAGATATAGTAAGGGCGCAAGGCCTTACGCCCCTACCTATGGCTTAAATTATTATAATTAAATATAAAAACTTTGAATACAAAATCAGGTCAGCATCAACCCCCCTTAATTCGCCTTATTAACTATGGCAGTCGTTATCAAAAAGATATTTGGTTAGCGATCGCCTCTTCTATTCTTAATAAAATTTTCGATCTAGCTCCCCCTGCTCTAATTGGGATAGCAGTAGATATTATTATTAAAAAACAAGATTCTATCATTGCCCAGCTAGGAATCAAAGACCTATGGCAGCAGTTTGTATTTATCTCTCTACTTTCTTTTATTATCTGGAGTTTAGAATCAGCTTTTGAGTATGCCTACGCTTGTCTATGGCGGAACTTATCCCAAACTATCGAACATGATTTGCGGGTTGATGCCTATAGTCATTTACAGGAATTAGAATTAGCTTACTTTGAAGAACGTAGCACCGGAACTTTAATGTCTATCATCAATGATGATATTAATCAGCTAGAAAGATTTCTAGATTCTGGGGCAAATGAAGTTATTCAAGTTGTCACTACTGTATTAATTATTGGCGGCGCATTTTTCTGGCTTGCTCCAGAGGTGGCTTGGTTATCTATGCTGCCCATGCCCTTTATCTTGTGGGGATCGATCGCTTTTCAAAAATTCCTTGCTCCCCGCTATGCTGAAGTTCGAGAAAAAGCTAGTTTTATTAATAGTCGTCTTGCTAATAATTTGGGGGGCATAACTACAATTAAAAGTTTTACCTCTGAGGCCTATGAACTAGAAAGAGTCAGAATAGAAAGTAATGCTTACCGGACTAGTAACCGCCGAGCAATTAAGTATAGTGCCGCTTTTATTCCTTTAATTAGAATCTTGATTCTGTTAGGATTTACCGCCACCTTATTATTAGGTGGGATGGCCGCCGTGGAAGGTAGGCTCTCGGTAGGAAATTATAGCGTTATGGTATTTCTCATCCAGCGTCTATTGTGGCCTCTGACCCGTTTGGGGGAAACCCTAGATCAGTATCAGAGAGCGATGGCTTCTACTAATCGAGTAATGGGTCTTCTTGATACGCCGATTACTATTTGTTCTGGGACTAAATCTTTGACATTAGGAACAGTAAAAGGAGAAATCCTCATTAGAAATATTAGTTTCAGCTATCAAGATCGCCTGCCAATCATGACTAATTTATCTTTAGATATTCCTGCCGGGAAAACTATTGCGATCGTGGGTTCTACCGGTTCTGGGAAAAGTACTCTGGTAAAATTACTCCTCCGGCTTTATGAAATTAATGAAGGTATAATTACTCTTGATGGTGTAGATATTCGGCAGATTAAATTACGAGATTTGCGCCAAAGTATGGGCTTAGTTAGCCAAGATGTGTTTCTATTTCATGGCACAGTTGCTGATAATATTGCCTACGGAACCTTTGATGCCACACCGACAGAAATTATTGCCGCAGCCCAAGTAGCAGAGGCTCATGAATTTATTAATCAATTACCCTATGGTTATGACACGATCGTGGGAGAAAGGGGACAAAAATTATCCGGTGGTCAGCGCCAAAGAATTGCGATCGCCCGTGCTATTCTCAAAAATCCCCCCATCTTAATCCTTGATGAAGCTACCTCTGCTGTAGATAATGAGACCGAAGCGGCTATCCAGAAATCTTTAGAAAAAATTACTAAAAATAGAACTACCATTGCGATCGCTCACCGCCTATCTACTATTAGGAATGCCGATCGAATTTATGTCATGGAGTATGGCAAAGTAATAGAGCAAGGAACCCATGAAGAATTGATTGCCCAACAGGGAATTTATACTGGTTTATGGAGAGTCCAAGAGGGCTTAAAGTAACGTGAGTTCGGGTTAAGCAAAAGCCTTGACCCTAAGCCTAGAGACGTTCCCTGAGCGGAGTCGAAGGGAACATTTCCGCTACGAATGAAGATAATCGCTCGAAGATTTGTGGTGGGGTTTTGGCTACTTCGACTTCGCTCAGCATAAATTCGACTACGCTCAGCCAGCGATAATGGTTATAGTTTTCATAAAATGGTATTAGGAGGATTTCTTATCCCGAACTCACGTTAAAGTAGATAAAAATTTTGATTGTGTGCCTCCACCGAGGACGCAAAATCGTATTTTAAGAGTATTCTCTAAAATAAATCTACACCCTCAAATTGTTTTGTCTGCCCCTGTTTTGCTCCTTCTCCACAAGTGCGGGGAGTGGGAAATATTTTACCCGGATTTGCTAAATTATGAGGATTAAAAACTGTTCGTACAAACTGCATAGTTTCCAGATCGGCCTCACTGAACATATCCGGCATATAGCATTTTTTATCTGCTCCTACTCCATGTTCCCCGGAAATACTCCCCCCAACTCTGACGCATAATTTAAGAATTTCTCCCCCCAACTCTTCTACTTCTTCTAAAGCTCCGGGAATAGAATTATCATAAAGTACTAAAGGATGTAAATTGCCATCCCCTGCATGAAAAACATTAGCAATTCGGTAGCCATATTTAACACTTAAAGCTTCAATTTCTTTAAGTACAAAACGCATTTGAGTCCGGGGAATTACGCCATCTTGAACATAGTAATCAGGAGCCATATGACCCGCCGCTGCAAAGGCAGCTTTTCTCCCTTTCCATAGTTTTAATCTAGTTTCTGGGTCTGTGGCAATAGTTAAGTTTCTCGCACCATTTTGTTTACAAATATCTCCAATTCTCTGCTGATTAGTTGCAACTTCTACTTCTAAACCATCAATTTCTATTAATAAAATTGCTCCGGCATCACGGGGATAACAACCGGTGGCGACCACATCTTCTACAGCGTTAATACTTAGGTTATCCATAATTTCCATACCACCGGGAATAATTCCGGCACTGATGATGTCAGATACCGCCGAGCCAGCTTCCTCGATCGAGCCAAAATC
>JANMHD010000205.1:0-2473 GCA_031374985.1 Coleofasciculaceae cyanobacterium OTE_70_metabat_329
AATAGTGCGGTATAACAACTCTCATGCACACCAACCGCCGAGAGGTTATCTGTAAGCATCAAGCGCCATAGAGATTGTCTGGGAGGTTATCTGCTTGATTAAAAACTAGCAGTTTAGCTTCTCAATTCAACTGTTATACGCTATTTTTATTCAACTTCTATAGGTCGAGACGAGTAATAATTGATGGCTAAATTCTACTCTCAACTTGATGAAACGCTGCAAAGTTTTATCTGTGAGCAAAAACTTTTTTTTACTGCGACGGCTCCTTCTCTAGGTCGCATCAATTTATCGCCGAAGGGAATGGACACCTTTCGCTGTCTTGATCTAGAAACTGTTGCTTATCTTGACCTAACAGGGAGCGGCAACGAGACAGCCGCCCATTTGCTTGAGAACGATCGCATGACGATTATGTTTTGTAGCTTTTCTGATCAGCCTTTAATTTTACGCCTATACGGAATTGGTCGAGTCGTCAGACCAAGAGATGAAGAATGGCAGAATTTACATTCCTGGTTTCATCCCATGATTGGAGAACGTCAAATTATTGTTCTTAAAATTAATTCTGTCCAAACGTCGTGCGGATTTGGAGTTCCTATTTATGAATTAAAAGAAGAGCGAACGCAGCTAGCTGATTGGGCAACAAATAAAGGTGAAGAAGGCATCAGGAATTATTGGGAAGAAAAGAATCAAACGAGTATTGACGGTTTGCCAACACACCTATTAAAAGTTGAACAGTGATTTTCCTTACCGGGTTTAGGCAACTAAGGCTAGAATGTTAACAAAAATAGATTTAATAACTTTGGTGCTGGGGGGTAGAGCAGTTGGATGAACTAAGAAGTGTCTTGGAATTAGCCACAGAAGAAGAATTGCGTCAGTTAACTGAGCTGCTATTTCGCCCGAAGTTTAATCCCTTAGATTATATGAATGCGGCTCAAGTGCTGGAAATCCAAAGCCGGAGCCGGGGAGAATGGTTGGATGCGATCGAATCTCGATTTCAATTCCTCGCCGCCGATGGCATGACTGTGTTACGTCGCCAAGCTAATCAAATTACCTACCGACAAGCACTAATTCAGGTCTGCCATTATCTCAAGGTTCCCTACTCCAAAAGCCAAACTACAACAGATATTGAATCAGAAATTTTTCTTCACCTCCTAGACAAGGCATGGAAAAAAATGCCCAAACGGGAGCGCAAAGCCTTAAGTAGTCGAGTAACTCGATCGCTCACTGAATCCACTACTCTACCGGCCTTGGGTGTCGAAACTCCGGCGATCGCTGCCATTAGTGCCGATCCAATTAATAGCCTAATTAAAAATACCAGTGTTTTAGCCCTTAGCTCCGTAGTGAAATCTGCCATCTTGCAACAGGTAGCCCAGCAATTTGCTATTCATTTTGCTACCTATCAAGTTGCCCAGTCTGCTATCCTCAAAGGGGGAATTGCCGCCGCAGCTCAATGGGAAAGCTATGTGGCTCTCCAGACAGCTAAACAGGGTATGGCCATCACCGCAGCGCGTTACGGGGCAGTCCGTACCTTATTTTCCCTCATTAGTCCGGCACTTTGGGGATATTTTGCGGCAGACCTAGGCTGGAAAGCGATCGCCACCAACTACGGGCGTATCATCCCGGCCATCTTTGCCTTGGCGCAAATCCGGTTAACAAGGTAGGTTAAAACAATGAAAGAATGGGTAATTGAAACAATGAGTTCCCTAGGTTATGTGGGGATTGGCTTATTGATGTTTTTAGAAAATTTATTTCCCCCGATTCCTTCGGAGTTGATTATGCCCTTGGCGGGTTTTACAGCAGCTCAGGGAAAAATGCAACTCTTCCCTGCGATCGCCGCCGGGGTGATTGGCACAGTACTAGGGGCATTTCCTTGGTATTACTTAGGGAAAATTGTTAGTGAAGAACGAATTAAAGGCTGGGCTGATCGTTATGGCCGATGGCTAGGAATTTCTGGGGCAGATATTGACAAGGCAAACCGTTGGTTCGATCGTCACGGCAAAAAAGCAGTCTTACTCTGTCGCATGGTTCCGGGAGTCCGCACTTTAATCTCCCTTCCGGCGGGGATTAATGCCATGCCGATGGTGCCATTTTTACTATATTCCACGATCGGCACAGTTCTCTGGGTCACATTCCTGACGATGGCTGGCTATTTCCTAGGGAATAATTATGAGCTAGTAGATAAATATCTTGATCCATTATCTAAAATTGTTGCTGTCACTTTAGTTATCGCCTTAATCATCTGGATTATCCGTAAGCGAACTAAGGTTTATTAAGATTTGAATTTGAGCTTTACAGGCAAGTCTCATAAATTCACGAAATTTGGTAGAAAAATAGCAAGATTATCATAATAATAACTATGCACATTGACTTACCTGAACTGATCAAGTCCATTGGCTACGCAGGAGTCTGGTTTATTATTTTTGCCGAATCTGGTTTATTGATAGGTTTTTTTCTCCCCGGAGATAGCCTCCTCTTT
>JANMHD010000409.1:0-6858 GCA_031374985.1 Coleofasciculaceae cyanobacterium OTE_70_metabat_329
ACTCTAGTTAGTGCTATCCTCGGTACTGGATTTAGTGATGACCAAACAGCTCTGAAAGGCATAGCTGTAACAGCAGTAGATAATAGTAATGGAACTTGGGAATACGCTCTTGATGGGACAACATGGCAAGCCTTTGGTAGCCCCAGTAATTCGGTAGCTCGGCTTCTCTCGGCTGATGGCACAACTAAGATTCGCTTTGTACCTAATAGTGGTTATGTGGGAACTCCTGCTCTCAGCTTCCGAGCTTGGGATCAATTTGCAGATTGGAGTGTAGTAACTGTGCCGGGGGGAACCGCAAATGTTAGTACCAATGGTGGCGTAACGGCCTTTAGCTCTGCTGTAGCAGAAACTAGAATTGGTGTAGGCTCACCAATCACATCCATAATACCTGCACCGATCGTCCCCACCACTCCTCCTGATTCCCCGACTATTGATATCAATATTCTTCGTCTCTTGAAAAATCCTGATGCCCCTGCGACTCCTCAACCAGTGGTAGTGGGTGAAGTTCCTGTAAATAATACAAGCAATGTAGATAGTAATTCTGGAGTATCTTTCCCTTCAAGTAATGCTTTTAATCCAGTCGGCAACTCTGGCACAGCAGTCGGTAATGAAGATTGCCCTTGTGAAGTAATAATCAAACAACAAAAGCCAAATTTAGTTACCAATACACTTTGGGGAACTAATAGCAAAGATTCTCTAACGGGAACAGCTACAACTAATGTCATTTATGGTTTGCAGGATGATGATACGATCGCCGGAACTCCTAACCCAGACAATCTCTACGGTGGTCAAGGCAATGACCTGATTCGGGGCTTGAAGCAACGGGACTTTATCCGGGGTGGTGGGGGTGATGACACGATTTATGGTGGTCGGGGTCAAGATTTGGTGAAAGGTGGTGGGGGTGATGACACCATCTATGGTGGTAGAGGAGCAGATTTCCTTGGTGGCGGAAATGGTAATGATACTATCTACGGCGATCGAGGTAATGATTTTATTTCTGGAGGTAAGGGGAACGATCGCCTCTTCGGGGGAGCAGGGAATGATAATCTTTGTGGCTGTGATGGCGATGATTTTCTCCGGGGTGGTCGGGGAAATGACGTTTTAAATGGAGAGAAAGGCAATGATATCGTGGTGGGTGGTTTTGGGGATGATACCCTCACAGGCGGGTTAGGGAGCGATCGCTTCCGGTTTGCCCCTAGTACTGGCACGGATACCATTACTGATTTCACTGTAGGGGAAGACCTAATTGAATTAGTGAGGGGATTGAAATTCTCCGACTTGCAAATTACCCAGGGGGTAGGAACCGCAATACTTAGTTTTCAACCTAGTAGCCTCTTTGCCAGTGACAAACCCCTAGCAATTCTCACCGGAGTGAATGCTGCCAGCCTAACTACCAATAATTTCTTGGTAGTTTAGTTTCTATCTAGACAATATTTTAATCTTGTCAAGAGTCCAATTCCCCGCCCCTTGGGGCGTTGCTTCGGCTTCGCTCAGCAACCATAGCATTGATAAAACACTTGAGTTTGATACTCCGCCGCTTGCGGCAGGTTAATTCATTGGCTAGTATCGAGTTTCCTCAGATATCTCACTAGCCTATTTTGATGCCTACTTTACACAAACTTTATCGAAGCTTTACACAGTAGTAGTCAGTGAATTTACCGAAGTTACGTTACCATGAATTTATAAAACGAGTATAAAGTTTGGAGCTTGCGCTAAAACCTACCATGCCAGGCAACTTGATTCAGGGGTAAATTTTTCATGGTTAACGCTAATTTGACTAACTCCCAGACCTTATCTGGTAGTAACACTACTAATAACGCTACTAATATAGTTTTCATTGATACTGCCGTAGAAAATTTTTCTAGCCTTTTAGCAGGACTAAAACCTAATACAGAAGCAGTAATTCTAGACCCCACCATCAACGGCGTTAATCAAATCACAAATTTCCTCGCCCAACATTCAGGAACTCTAGATAGTGTCCAAATTCTTAGTCATGGCGGTGCAGGAAGTTTACAATTAGGCTCTACTCGCCTTAGTGCTGAAAACCTAGAACAATATCAATCTGCGTTGAGTCAATGGTTCTCTCCAGCAACAGGAAAAACTCCTGATCTACTAATCTATGGCTGTGACGTGGCATCTGGAGTATTAGGAACCCAATTTATAAATCAACTTAGTACAATTACTGGGGCAGATGTGGCAGCTTCGGTAGATTTAACTGGGAGTGCAGCTAAAGGCGGCAACTGGATTTTGGAAAAGGCAACGGGAGCGATCGAAGCCGGACAAGCCTTTACCCAGAAAGTCCGGGATGCTTACCAAGATGTGTTAGCTACTTTTACAGTGAAGAACAATAACGATTCTGGAGTAGATTCTCTTCGGCAAGCAATTCTTGATGCGAATAACACAGCGGCGCCTGATGATATTGTGTTTGATATCGGCACCGGAGGAACTCAAACTATTAAGCTCCTAACTCCTCTGCCAGTAATTACTACTCGAATTACTTTGGATGGGACAACTCAACCTGGTGCTGGGGGAAACCCTGCGATCGAACTCCGGGGTGATGCCATCCCCGAATTTACTAATCCTAACTTAGCTAATACCACTAATGGCTTAACTTTCTGGAACGGCAGCGGTGGCAGCATAGCTAGGGGTTTCATTATTAATCGCTTCCAAAGTAATGGCATTAAAGTTGGCGCGGGGAATAACTACAACGATGATAGTACCAAACCTTGGACTAATGCTGTTCCTGGTCCTAGTGGAGTGATTATTGAAAATAATTATATCGGTACAGATATCTCCGGCACTGTCGGTTTGGGTAATAGTTGGTGGGGCGATCCTGAAGTTTCTAATGGTTTATACATTCATAGAAGTCCCAATACAATCATTAGAAATAACTTAATTTCTGGCAATACAACTACCGCTCTGATAGTCCGGGAATCTTCTACTAATGTTCAAATCATTGATAATAAAATTGGCACTGATGTCACTGGAAATCTGCCCTTGGGAAGTCAGCGCTGGTCAGTTTATATTAATAATGGTTCTAATGGATTATTTCAAGGTAATCTAGTTGCCGCTAGTGGCTACGACTATGAAACTCATGGGATGGAAATGCTAGAAACCTACGGGACTAACATGACCATTAATAATAATTCTTTTGGGACAGATATTACGGGAACAAAGTCTTTTAGAAATAGAGGACACTATCAATTAAACGCTAATACAATTTATCCGGGAGAGCCTTACGTAGTCAGGCTTTATAGTAATGATACAGTCACAAATAATCGCTATTTAGGAGCTTGGTTTGGTTCCCTTGGCGGTGGTAATACAAAACGGAATCTTCCCGATCCTCCCAAGCCGATTTTAACTACCATTGCTCCAGAACTAGGGACAATTTCTAACGATATTATCCCTAGCACAAACCAGGGAGATTTAATTAGTAATTTGATTAGCAATTCTATTAATAATCCCGATGGATCACAGGACAAAGGCATTTCTATTACCCAAGTAAATAACACTGGAGGTACTTGGGAATATTCTACAGATAACGGGACTAATTGGTCTGATTTAGCTGGAGCTATAACTTTTAAGTATAACTTTACTAATAATAATCCCCGGACACCTGCTTTTCTTTTGGCAGCAGATAACAAGAACCGGATCAGATTTGTACCGAATGCTGGATTTGTCGGCACAGTTACTAATGGGGTGGTCTACAACGGCTGGAACCAAAGAACTGCGGGGAATGGTTTGGTAATCAATATTGCTACGGGAGGAAGATTAGACTTACAGCCCTTGTTTAATAGCCTGAGTGCTAACACGGATAGCCTTAGTGTGAAAGTAACAGGAGTAAATAACGCGCCCATACTAAATGCCAACTTGATTGCGCCTTTAGCCGCCCTTACCAAAGACCCAGTAACTAATCCCGGAACCCTAGTAACAGGATTAATTCCCGGCGTAGCTGTCACCGACCCAGATGTGGGGTCTTTAAAAGGCATAGCTGTAACAGGAGTGGATAATAGCAACGGAACTTGGGAATACACCACTAACGGGATTACTTGGCTAACTTTTGGCAGCCCTACCCCTGCCGCTGCTCGTCTCTTGGCGGCAGATGCAATAACTAAAGTCCGGTTTGTCCCTAATGCTGGTTATGAAGGTGCTCCAGAGATTAGTTTCCGGGCTTGGGATCAAACTAAGGGTGTTGCTGGGGGAACTGATGATGTCTCAATTAATGGTGGTATGGCTCCCTATAGTAGTGATTTGGGGAAGGGAGCGATCGCTGTAGGTGATGTCCCTCTCCCGGCAGCAAACCCCGAAAATCCTCCGAGTATTCCCCTAGAAATTCTCCTTATCTTAAAAAATCCTGATGCTCCCCTAACGCCCGAACCCGTAGTAGTGGGTGAACCTCCTAAGAATGATGGGGAAAAAACAGAAAACGATGGAGTGCCTCCGGCAGGGAATAATAACTTGAATGGAGTTGGTGGGATAGGAAATGGGGCTGGTGGTAATGGTAATCTTAACGGCGGTAATCCCCCCGCCGGGAATGAAAATTGCTCCTGTGAAACAATCATCAAACAGCAAAAACCTAATGTTACTGATATTAATTACTTTGGGACTAGCGGAGATGACCTACTGATGGGGACAGGAGCAAGTGAGACTTTCTACGGAAATAAGAGTAATGATACTCTTTTAGGGGCTGGGGGGAATGACAATCTCTATGGTGAAGCAGGTAAGGACTTAATTCGGGGTGGTCGAGGTAGGGACTTTGTTCGGGGTGGTCAAGGGGCAGATACCCTCTACGGTGGCCGGGGCAGTGATGTGATCTTGGGTCTTAAGGGTGCCGATATTATCTATGGCGGTCGGGGGGCAGATATGCTTTCTGGCGGACATGGTAATGATACTATCTACGGCGATCGAGGTAATGATTTTATCTCTGGAGGCAAAGGAAGCGATCGCCTCTTCGGGGGAGCCGGAAATGATAATCTCTGTGGCTGTGAGGGCGATGATTTTCTCCGGGGTGGTCGGGGGAATGATGTTCTGAATGGAGAGAAAGGCAATGATATCTTGGTGGGTGGTTTTGGGGATGATACCCTCACTGGGGGAGCAGGAAAGGATAGATTCCGGTTTGCTCCCAGTACTAGTACGGATACCATTACAGATTTCACTATAGGAGAAGATGCGATCGAGCTAGTCAAAGGATTAAAGCTCTCGGACTTGCAAATTACCCAAGGAGTAGGGGCAACAGTAATTAATTTCCAGCCAGCAAGCCTTTTTGCCAGTGATAAACCCCTAGCAGTCCTCACAGGAGTGAATGCAGCCACTTTAACTCCTAATAGTTTCTTGGTGGTTTAGTGTCTATCTAAGTAATATTTTTTCCATCAGCTACTGCTAATATCAAATCTGGTTTATGTAGTATGCCTATTTCTTAGTCCGTAAAGACAGATTTTGCTCTTGTAGCATGGGTCACTGGCCTACTTTAATAATTACTTTACAAAGACTTTATAGAACTTTTACACGATCTTGATCCGTAAATTTATCTAGCTAAGTTATCATGAGTTTGTAAGATTAAGTAAAATCTAGCATCCTGCCCTAGGATAGGTCACTAGTGTTCTCTAGTGAGTAATTGTGCTAAGCTATTCTATCTAAAGATTTTTGAACTATTTGAAGCCATCAGGTCTGCTATTCGGGTTAGTTGAAAATACGTTAACAAAAGCTAAGTGACTAAAGTTAAATAACTTATTAATTAGAGGGTAAATTTTTCATGGTTAATTCTAATTTGACTAACTCCCAGAACGGCTTGTCTGGCAGTATTGCCACCAACCTAGTCTTCATTGATACTGCGGTAGCCAACTTCTCCAATCTCCTAGCAGGATTGAAGCCTAACACAGAAGCGATCGTGCTTGACCCAACTCAGGATGGCATTAGTCAAATTACAAATTTCCTCTCCCAACGATCAGGAACTATAGATAGTATCCAAATCCTTGGCCATGGGGCAGCAGGGCTATTACAACTAGGCTCCACCCACCTAAGTAGTGAGAATATAGAGCAGTATCAATCCGCCTTGAGTCGATGGTTTTCCCCTCATGTAGGTACAACTCCTGATTTGCTAATCTATGGTTGTGATGTAGCTACAGGAGAAGTTGGAGCAAACTTTATTCAGAAACTCAGTGCAATCACTGGAGCCGATGTGGCAGCTTCCGTAGATTTAACCGGGAGTGCAGTGAAGGGTGGGAACTGGATTTTAGAAAAGGCAACGGGTGTTATAGAAGCCGGACAAGCCTTCACCCAAAAAGTCCGGGATGCCTATGAAGATGTGTTAGCTACTTTTACTGTTACTAATAATAATGACTCCGGGGCAGGTTCTCTGCGGCAGGCAATTACTGATGCTAATGCTACTCCTCTTGTTGCTGATGATATTGTTTTTAATATTGGCTCTGGGGGAGTCCAGACTATCAAGCTTCAAAGTGCTCTGCCAGCAATCACTACTCGCATTACGCTGGATGGTACAACTCAACCCGGCGCTGGGGGCAAGCCGGCGATCGAACTTCGAGGAGATGGCATTCCTGCGTTCTACAGCTTCGCCGATTCTCTGAGTAGTGGCTTAACTTTTTGGGGAGCTGGGAGTAGTAATAGTACAGCACGGGGATTTGTGATTAATCGCTTTGCGGGGAATGGGGTCAAGATTGGCAGTGGGACTGAATATAATGGTGCTCCGGGACCGAGTGGAGTCACGATCGATAATAACTATATTGGTACAGATATTACTGGCACCGTAGGTCTACCTAATAGTTGGTGGGGCGACCCTAACGTAGTTAATGCCGTTTATGCCCACACCAGCCCCGGAACAAGAATTACCAACAATCTAAT
>JANMHD010000410.1:0-4386 GCA_031374985.1 Coleofasciculaceae cyanobacterium OTE_70_metabat_329
TGATAAACCAAAAGTTACTGAAATACCAGCAAGCATTCCAACTTGAATTGGTACGATCGCAATAGCATCAGAATGTGGAATTGGTACTGCTCCCATTACTGCCGCACTAGCGGCTGCTCCTCTTAATATTAGACGAGATTGTGCTTTTTTTAGTTCAATGTCTATCTTTTGTGCGGCTGTAAAAGCTCTTTTTACCCCTTCTGGAACAACTTGCCTTGTTACTTCCACAAGATCATCTAATCCCATTGAAGGAAGAATAATCCCCCCATCTAGTTCTTCCACAATTGCTCGAACTCGGACAGCATTCCTTACAGTTGGAAGTAGTTTAATAACTTCAGCCCGAAACCCTTTGTCAGCATTTGCTTTTGTAATAACTGCAATAACAGGGATATTACGATCTTCAAGCATTTTCACAAGTTCCTCTTCTGCTGGCTCAACACGCCGAGAGCCTTCACTTATACAAACCCAAGCAACATGAATATATTGATTTGAGTCATTACTTCTTGTTCGTTCACTAACAAGTTTTACTAGTTCCCCTAGGGTTTCAGAAAAGTCAGCCATTTCGAGTCCACGAGTATCAAAAAGAGAAAGAGGTATTCCTTCTTTTTTGTATTCCCTCGTCTCTTTGGTAACAGTACGACCTTGCCCAGTTGTAGCAAAATTTCCTTGGAAGACAGCATTAACCAGCGTACTCTTGCCAACACCAGTCCGCCCAGCAATTAAAATATTTACGTGACCACGTTCTTTTAAAGCCTCATTAATAGCCTTTTTCACTACATCTTCAAAATTGAAATCTTCTATAACTGTCATTACTATGCCTCTAGTTAATTAACTAAACCAATCTTTCAACTTTTCTTGAGCTTTTGTCTTGTGTTCTGGTTTGATGTGAGCAGTAACAATTGCCAGCGCTGAGACTAATGTTCCGAGATCATCGCTGTAACCAACAACAGGAGTGAAATCGGGAATGGCATCTAATGGAACAATGAAATAACCAAGCGCACCAACGATCACCGTTTTTGCCCAAATAGGAGTATCAGCATCAAGGAGGCAGTAATAAAGGGTGAGAGCCTTTTCAATGACATCTTTCCCAGCGTCAATAGCGTAGGTTTTGATCTTCCCCCAAAAGGAGGATTCTTGATACTCATTGCCGTAATCATCAGAATTATTATCCATCAGTAGCTAATCCTTTAGTGATCAATTAACTTAACTATTTCTTATGATATCCACAAAAATATTATAGATTACTTAAGATATATTCTCTTATCTAGCGATCTAATTCCCCAATAGTGCCAAGTTCCTCTAGTTCTAAAGTATTACAAATTTCTTCTTGATTTGGAAAATATTATAGGGTTGCTTCTTTCTTGCGAGAGGCAATTCCCCAAAAGTATCCAAAATTCCTATGGGGGTGTTAAACTAGCGACACCAAAGTGCAATAGCTATTACTGATAAATTATGAATGGAGAGGAATCTTTAAACCAACCCCCATACTCCCCAGAAGAATCTCAGGAGAGCAATCTTGAAACCCCAGAACAACTCTCCTCGCCTGAATCTGTGGAAACTCCAGTAGTTGCCCTCTCTCCAGAGCAAAGGGTGGCTCAGTTGCAGCAGCAAGAACAGGAACTTCAGAAAAGCATTGCTGAACTCCAAGCTACCCATAGCCAACAACTACAAGAAACTCAAACATCCTTAAATAAAATAATTCAAGATTCCCTAGTGGAGTTAGAACAAAAAAGACAAACTCTGCAAGTAAGTGTGGAGCAGTTGGAACGGCGGCGCGATCGCATCAAAGACGAAATGCGGAAAAATTTTGCTGGAGTTTCTCAAGACCTAGCCATCAGAGTTCAGGGATTTAAGGATTATTTAGTTGGCAGTCTTCAAGATTTGGCCATGGCAGCAGAGCAACTAGAATTGCCCACCAGACCTATTGTCACCGAAGCACCCGTAATTAAAGAACCAAAGCCCCCCGCTGCCGATAAAGCCCCCACCCCTAATTTTGCCGAGCAGGGTTTTCAAGAACAATCTAGACAGATTCGCACCCTGCTAGATCAGTACCGCAAAGTCCCTGACTATTATGGAGCTCCTTGGCAGTTGCGGCGGACTTTTGAACCTATCCATGCAGAACGAGTAGGCAATTGGCTCTTTTCCCAAGGGGGTAGAGGAGCTTTACGGACAATGGGCAGTAGGTTACAAAATATTTTGGTGGCTTCAGCAGGTATTTCTGTGTTGCACCATATCTATGGCGATCGCTTACGGACTCTAGTTTTGGCAAATAGTCCAGAACGCTTAGGAGAATGGCGACGGGGTTTGCAAGATTGTTTGGGTATCTCCCGGAGTGATTTTGGGCCCGATCGAGGGGCAGTTTTATTTGAAGACCCTGCTGCTTTAGTGCAGAAGGCCGATCGCCTAGTGGAAAGCCGCCAATTACCTTTAATTATTATTGATGAAACCGAAGCAGAAATTAACCTTGCCCTGCTACAATTTCCCCTATGGTTAGCCTTTGCTCCCAACCCTCAGCAACCTAATACCAACAATGGCTGGGATTATTAGATACAGCAGTTCAGAATTGTAAGGTGGGCAATGCCCACCCTACTGGGGTTACTCCTGGGGTTACTACTGGGGTTACATAGGTTCTACAGAGTGGCTTAAGAAATGATTATTAAATTGTCATGGCGCATCTCAACAGAAAATTCTACCTCTGTCTAGGGGGATTGTTATTCCTCGGATTGACTCTCTATAAGCCGGTTAGTACCTATGGTTTAGCTTGGTTTGGCTCCCTTGCTCAACAAAATTCTCCCAACCCTGCTGACTCTCTCAAACTTTTGCCGCCCCTGCCCCAAGATACCAACGTGCAGGTTTATTTTAATCATTCCCCAGCAGCAGCCTATACCGAGCCTTATCGGCAAGTTTCTAGGTATGGAGATGATTTAGAGCAGGTGATTGTGGAGGGGATAAATTCAGCCCAAGTTTCTGTAGATATGGCAATTCAGGAGTTGCGATTGCCCAAGATTGCCCAAGCTCTGGCAGCAAAACATCGATCGGGGGTACAGGTGCGGGTAGTTTTAGAAAATAGCTATAGTCGTCCTTGGAGTGATCTTACCGCCGCAGAAGTTGAGAAATTAGGAGAGCGGGAACGGGGTAAGTATCAAGAATTTGTCCAGTTGGTCGATCGCAACCAAGATGGCCAGATTAGCCCAGAGGAAATTAGCCAAGGAGATGCTTTGGTAGTTTTACGTAATGGGGGAATTCCTATCCTTGACGATCGGGCAGATAATTCCCGGGGTAGCGATTTGATGCACCATAAATTTCTAGTAATTGATGGTCAAACTACTATTACTGCTTCAGCAAACTTTACTACTTCGGATGTGCATGGAGATTTTACCAATAATACTAGTCGGGGAAATACTAACAATTTACTAAAAATTAATAGCCCAGAAGTAGCGCAACTATTTACCCAAGAATTTAACTTTCTCTGGGGTGATGGGGTGGGGGGTCAGCCGGATAGTTTATTTGGTACCAAGAAACCTTTTAGACCGGCAAAAACCCTCCAAGTTGGTAATAACACTATCACTATTCAGTTTTCTCCTAGTAATAGAAACATTCCTTGGCCCCAATCTAGCAATGGTTTAATTAATCAAAATTTAGCTCAAGCTACCCAGAGTATTAATTTAGCTTTGTTTGTTTTTTCTGATCAAAATTTGGCGAATACTCTGCAAACTAATCAAATTAGAGGAGTCCAAACTCAAGTATTAATTGATAATCAATTTGCCTATCGTTCCTATAGTGAAGGGTTAGATATGCTAGGAGTTGCTTTGGTGGATGAAAAGTGTCGGTACGAGGCGGGGAATAATCCTTGGCAAGAGCCGATCGCTTCCGTTGGCACGCCCAACTTACCTCCGGGAGATCTACTGCACCACAAATTTGGTTTAATTGATGACCAAGTAGTTATTGCTGGTTCCCACAACTGGTCTGAGGCGGCTAATACTAGTAATGATGAAACAGTATTAGTTATTAAAAATCCTGTGGTTGCTGCTCATTTTCGCCGGGAGTTCGATCGCCTTTATACCACCGCCAGTCTTGGTCTCCCCCCTAGAATTCAAACCCAAATCCAACAAGACATGATCCGGTGTCCCCAACCCACCACCCTACCCAGCAGCACCAAATCTAGCATCCCCAATTCCAAGGCCACCAGACCTAATATCACCCCACCATCCCAAGGATTAATTAATCTCAACACTGCCACCCAAAAAGAGCTAGAGGCTTTACCCGGCGTAGGAGCAAAACTGGCACAGCAGATTATTATTGCCCGCCAGCGCCAGCCCTTCACCTCTTGGGAAGATATAGAAAAAGTTCCGGGTATGGGAGCTAACCTGAAACAAAAACTAGCCG
>JANMHD010000422.1:0-7446 GCA_031374985.1 Coleofasciculaceae cyanobacterium OTE_70_metabat_329
GATCGTTGGTTGATAAAATTAAAGGGCGATTATGGCTAAAATAGCTAAAATAGCTAACAACATCGTTCGGAGCAGTAAAAATGAAAATATTAGGCGCATCAGAAGCCAAAAATCGCTTTGGTGAACTATTAGATCTAGCTCGCAGAGAGCCAGTGCAAATAGCTAAAAAAGGGCGTAGTGTCGCAATTATGATGTCGATTGAAGAATTTGAAAGGTTTTTGGATCTAGAAAATCAATTTTTGGCTTTAAAAGCAGAGCAGGCCAGACAAGAAGGTTTTATCGGAATTACAGAAAGTGAGGCTTTACTATCAGAGATTTTAAATGCTTAGGATTAATCTGTCGCGACAAGCACTCAAACGCTTAAAAAAGCTACCAGACAAACACGCCAAACAAGTTGCCACCAAAATTACTGAACTGACTTCCAATCCTTATCCTCAAGATTCTCTAAAGTTAAAAGGATATCCCTATCATAGAGCAGATATTGGCGAATATCGGATAGTTTATTGTATTGAAGAACAAACGCTAGAAATCTTACTAATTGACAAACGGAACGATGATGAAGTCTATAAACAACTCAAAAGGATAATGTAATATAAGGGTTATCCTAACTAAGAATATCCTAACGAGAATGCGATCGCTATTTGTTTGATTTTTTAATTTTTTGCACAGGCGATCGTTGTTACTACTAGTCAAAGCAAAAATGATAGGATATCAAAGTGTAAGCCTCAATGTGAAAGTGATTTATACAAAAAAATTAGGAGTTAACTTATGCGAACAATCACCTTACAAATTGATGATAGCGTTAGCGACAAATTTCTGTGGCTGCTCGATCGTTTCTCTAAAGATGAAATTAAAATCTTAGACCAATCCGATTATGTCAGTGATGATGAATATCTCAGAGGAATTGAAGGAATGGTTCAAAGTATCAATTCAGCTCGTACTGAACCCATCGAACAAGGCGTAACTCTCGATAAGCTGGATTGGTAATGTACAAAATAATTTTCATGACGCAAGCCCAAAAGGATGCCAAAAAACTTGCTTCTAGTGGATTGAAATCTAAAGTTCTGCAACTCATCAAGATTATTGAAAAAGATCCGTTGCAATATCCACCAGATTATGAATTGTTAAAAGGAGATATGGAAGGGCTAATTAGTCGCCGTATCAATAAACAGCATCGAATAGTTTACGAAATCTTTGAATCAGAAAAATTGATCAAAATCTATCGGCTATGGAGTCATTATGAATAGTTTTATTTTCTTCCTTAAAAAGTAGGATTTAGAGGGTTCCAGATGCTTAAAAACTCTACTTGCGAATTTGTACAGGCATGATGAGATAGGTCATTTGATTACTGCCCAAGGGCGTAATAATTACAGGGCTGAGGTTGGTATTTAGTTGAATTTGAACTTCTGAAGATTGGACAGCTTTTAAGCCCTCTAAGAGATATTTAACATTAAAACCAATTTCTAAATCTTCCCCAGAAATTTGGGCAGAAATAGATTCACGGCCAAAACCTACATCCGCCGCTTCTACAGATAAAGAAAGAAGTTGATTATCACTATCCAGATTGAACTTGACAATATTATTTTTTTGGTCTGCCAAAACCGCAATTCTTTCTACTGAAGTCATGAGTAACTTGCGATCGATCGTGACGGTTCTTTGGAATTGTTTGGGAATTAACTGCCGATAGTTGGGGTATTGTCCTTCCAGAGTCCGGGTAGTGAGTTGGTGTTCACCACCTTGGAAAATAATTTGGCTAGTATCAAAATGCAAAGCAATAACGCCTTCAGATTGCAGCATGAACAGAATTTTTTCTAATTCCCGTAAAGCCCGTGCTGGAATTGTTAATTCTAGGGGTTCTTCAGTGTTTAGCTCTTTGATATTTTCAGCATTGCTAGTGTAGACCACGGCTAAGCGATGCCCGTCGGTAGAGGCAAATTCTAGGCGATCGGCTAATAAGCTCAAATGCACTCCGGTTAACACCTGCTTAGTTTCATCAGGACTAGTAGCGAATAAAGTTCCTTTTAGCCCTTCAGCGATCGCTTCTACAGGCAAATGCAGTGTCATCCCATCTTCTTCCACCGTCGGTAGTTCAGGAAATTCTCCTGCCCCAATTCCTCGCATCTCATAGCGCCCACTGGAAGCAGTCAAAGTAGCGATCGCTGCGTCTTCTTCTCCTGTCGCCCCTTGGATAACTTCTAAGGTTACTTCTCCATCAGGCAGCCGAGAAACAATATCATTCAAGAGCTTGGCTGGTAGGGTAAATTCCCCCGGTTCGAGGATAGTAGCCGTAAAACTAGTCTGAATTCCTAAGCTAAGGTCAAAGGCAGTTAAACTCACCTGCTGGGTTTCTGTACTAGCTCTTAGTAGTACGTTTGCCAACACTGGATGGGTAGGACGAGAAGGAACTGCCCTCGTAACTAGAGAAAGGTTGGTATTGAGGTCGCTCTGGTTACAAATTACTTTCATAGGAAAATCCCTAGTCAGGGTTATGGGTTTTTGGCTTGGGCTTTTAGGTTAGAACAAAAATCCTAGCACTGTTGGTCAGTTTTTTGTTGATTTATTAGCAAGTTTTGTTTTCGGTTATTTTTGAATTTTTTCGGTTGCGATTCCGGATCCGGATCTTTTTAAATTTAAATTCTTAATAGTAGTAGTAGGGGCTGTGGAAAATGTGGAAAAACCCCTATTTTTGTAGTTTTAATCTAGGTTTGGGGGATTTTTTTTCTGTGGATAACTTGTGGAAAAACCCCCGACTTTTCCACAGGGTATTTATACTTAGAGAAAACTATCCACAGAAAGCAATAAGTTTTCCACACAGATCCACAGGGTTTCCACAGGCTTCTCCACAAGTAAAAATGTACTAAAAGAGAGTTTTCCCCAGAGTTATCCACAGAAAATTAGTGGTTTTCCACAAGCTAAATTTTGTTAATTTTTAGTTAATTTTTCTTGTTTTTCTACTGTCCAGTAGTTTTGTACTGAAAAATATGGTTCAAATATACCATAGTAAATGTGTATTAGTAAAAGATAAAAAAGAAAATATTTGACTAATTGTTAAGTTTTTTTAAGCATGATTTGGAGAAATTTCCTAGATTTTGCGATAGGGTATTACGGTGAGTATTTTTTTCTTCTAGACCAATAATTAAAATATGACTATATCGGCAGTTAAAAGCGAAGTTTCCTCTCCCCCAAGTCTTGATAATTTGAAGTTACGGGATATTGTGCATAGCTTGCCTCGTGAGGTGTTTCTCAAGAATCGATCGAAAGCCTGGACTCAGGTAGTGATAAATGTATTGTTAGTAGTTTTGGGTTATGCCAGTATTGCGATCGCTCCTTGGTATCTGCTGCCCCTAGCTTGGATTTTTACTGGTACAGCTTTAACAGGTTTCTTTGTCATTGCTCATGATGCCGGGCATCGGTCTTTTGCCGATCGCCGTTGGGTTAATGATCTAGTTGGTCATGTGCTGCTATTACCCTTGCTCTATCCTTTCCATAGTTGGCGGATTAAGCATAATTACCACCACAAGCACACTAATAAGATGGAAGAAGATAATGCTTGGCAGCCCTTCCGTCCAGAATTTTATGCAGCGCAAAGCCCCGGTTTTCAACAGTTCTACCGTTTGATGCGAGGGAATTTGTGGTTTTTGGGCTCGATCGCCCATTGGCTCAGTGTTCACTTTGATACCCGGAATTTTGCAGAAAAAGAGCGTCCTGAAATTAAGTTATCGGTGGGTGTGGTTATCGCTTTTGCCTTAGTTATGTTCCCAACTTTACTTATTACTACCGGAGTTTGGGGGGTGATTAGTTTTTGGCTGATGCCTTGGTTGGTGTATCACTTCTGGATGAGTACTTTTACTATCTGTCACCACACTGCCTCAGATATTCCTTTCCGAGAGCCGGAACTCTGGAATGAAGCGGAATCGCAATTATTTGGAACTGTTCACTGTGATTATCCCCGCTGGGTAGAGTATCTTTGCCATGATATTAATGTGCATATTCCCCATCACATTTCCACGGCGATTCCTTCCTATAATCTCCGCTTGGCTCATGGGTCACTGTTAGATATTTGGGGAGATAAGCTTTATCAATCTAAATTTTCTTGGAAATTAATGCGGGATATCACAACCAAGTGCCATCTCTACGATGCTCAAGAATGTTATCAGCCTTTTCCGAGATAGTTCCAGCACTTTGTCAGTAATTAAACCACTTTTCTGGTTTGTGGACGACAGGCAAGGGGCTTACGCCCCTTGTTCTAAGTGAAAGGTCTGTCTTCATATAACTGAAAATCGCTGTAAATTTAAATGGGTCTAATTTGAATTGCTTGGGCATTAACTTGAATTCTTCCTAGTTCCCTAACTAGCCTGAGGGCTTGATGGTGGTAGAGGGGCGAGCGTAATACTCCCGGTAAAGTAGTCATTAAATCCCTCGCTAGGCCTAAAGGACAGCCAGCAATCCTAGCGATTAAGTTAGCTCCTTCAAAGGCAGCATCAGGATTTAGGGCTTTGTCTACCCGGACTTGCCATTGTTTGGGTGCAATGCCTAGGCGACCTTGCTCAATCCGTTGTAAGCCCTCAATGGTTGCCAAGACTACTAAGCGATCGCCTTCTGCCAAACGCAGATCCTCCGCAGGCATTAATTTTCGAGATTCTGTCCGCAATGTACTGATCATTGAAGTAGCTGCCAAAATTGGGACAACCCCATAACCGTAGGCAACTTCACTCAACAGCAACCCCCAGAGAGTATCTACAGTTTCAATATTGTATTCCGTCACTAAAATAGTTTGATTTTTTAAGCGAAATAAACTTAGTATTTTTTCTCCAAAAGCCGCCCCAGCAAAAACTTCCGCAGTTAAGGCATAGGCACAGAGAATATGAGATTGGGGTAAAAGTTGGGCTAGATTATGACTGAGGCGCTGAGCAAAAGTCCGAATCACCAAATGGCTCTGGGAATTAGTCCTACGTGCCATTAATCCCACTTCTAAATTAAGCATTTCATCATTGGTAATAGCGATTACACTCTTAGCAGTAGCTAGATTTGCCTTAGACAGACTTTGAAGTAAATTTCCCGTAATTAGGGGCATGAGGGGCAGGATATTTGCTTCCAGATTTGTCTCTAAAGCAACCCCTACAAAGGGCTGTTGAAACTCCTGTAATAGTTGTGCCACTTTCTGGCCTACAGCATCTAAACCGATTAAGACAACATGACCTTGCAAGGGAACTGGGGGGCGGGATTGCAAAAACTGAAATCGAGAACTAAGGAGAGCTTGAGTGAGCAGAGCATAGAGAACTCCGACAAAGGCAGTTCCAGCTAGGGTCAAAATTAAGCCCAGCAGGCGAAACCACCAAGGTACACTAGGCTCACTAAAATTACTATATAAATCAGAATAGCCTCCTAGAAGAAGGATTGCAGTCATCAAAAAGGAGTTATAAAAATTGGTATTAGGGTAATAAAAGTAAAATAAGCCAGTCCCCACCAACAGAAGAATGATGACTGTAGTACCACAGATCAGAGCCACTCGATAAATTTGGTTCTGGTAGTTCAAACTCCACCAATCTACTAGGAATTTTCGCCAATGTTGCCAATTTTCTGTATAACTTCTTAGCTGCCACCATTTACCCTGCCTAGTATTAGGAGGGGCATTAGTATCTTGAAACCTTGGCCGATTAGAAATAAAGGATTCTTGAAAGTTCTCAGTAATTTCTAGATAAACTAAGCGATCGCCAGCCCGAATCACCGCATCAGGATCCCATTGATAAAAATTTAGACTAGCGTTATCTCTAGGTAAGTGAAACAAAACTCGGCGGGTCCTACTATCTAGTTCATGGACTAGGCGACTATTGCACCAATGATGATTTGGGAGAATCAGGCAATTCACTACCCGGAGAGACTGCCCTTCTAAATGGAAAAATCCCGCAATTTCATTACCGATCGCCGCTAGGGCAAAAGCTGTAGCTGGTAACTGAGTTGGTTCAAAGGCAATAAAATTTCCTAGAGCTTCTCCTAAAAGTTGATTTAGGTTCTCTTGCTCAGAGCAGACTACCAATCTAGTATGGGGATTGAGGGAACGGATGGTAAAAGCTGCTTCGGCATTGGTGCGATCGGAGTCTGTCACCAACAGTACTGCCCGGTATTTGTAAATTTGTGCCTGTTCTAGAAGCCTTTGTTCTCGACAATCCCCAATAATTAGCTGCTCTAACAAATCGGGAATTTGGGGAATTTCCCAAGTAGTGGGGGTTGTGAGATCGATCGCTGTAACATTGATCCCAAATTCCTTCAATGCTGCTACACAGTGCTGTCCCAAACTGCCCAAGCCACACACGAGAAATTGGTCTAGCTGAATGGGAGATTGATGAGGGGGATTGTTAATCACGGGGGAAGAATCAACCAAACTGGACACCTCCTTGACGCAGAATTTGCCAACCAATCCCAGTCCACTGCACAACTGTAGAGGGGATTCCGGCTCCTAGGGGTTGATGGATTAATTCCTCTAGGGTAGGGACTAAAACTTCAGGAAATTGCTGATTAATTTCTTCTAAGTTGACTAAAGCTGGTTGTCCAGAACGGTTAACACTAGTAGTTGCTAAGGGTGTGGTAGCTGCTAGGATTTCTCTGGCTAAGGGATGGTTAGGCACACGAATACCCACGGTAGTAGGGTTAAGGGGATTCATTTGGTGGGGGAGGCGATCGCTTGCCGGCAATACCAGAGTTAAAGCACCGGGAAAATATTTCGCTGCTATAGTTTGCCATACAGCCACCTCTGCTGCTGTTCCCACTACAAAGGGTAATAAATCTTCAAGGGTTGCACCCATCAGAATCAAGGGTTTATCTAAGCTCCTGCCCTTAGCTGCAAAAATCAAATCTGCCCGCTCCGGCAGACTAGCCAAAGCTGGAACCGTATCTGTGGGAAAGCTGATCAATTTTTCTGCTTTTGCCCCGCTAATTAGTTCTGGAATAGAAACCAACATAATTAGTTATTAGTTACTTGTGCTGAGCTTTGTCGAAGTATCAGTTAGAAACTATTCACAAGTATTAATTAATGTTTACTGCTTACTGCTCACTGTTCACTATTTATTAATCTTCTTCGATTGGCAATCCAAAACGGACTTTTCCCTTGCCAAAATAGCGCCCAAATTGTAGCTCATATACTTCATCTTCATCTTGGGTTTCTACTTTGAGATCTGATCGAGGATAACTAACACATAATAGAGCATAACCCTGAGCTTGGAGAGCGGTAGATAGACCCATGGCCTCTGGTTGATAAAGGTCGCCGGATATTACCCGCACTGCACAGGTAGTGCAAGCTCCATTCCGACAGGCAAAAGGGAGGGGCACTCCTTGGTTTTCGGCACTGTGGAGAATGTAGCGATCGCTAGGGACTTGGACTTTATAAGTGATATTAGTGGTGCGATCTAAAATTTCGATTTGGTAAACAGTAGTCATAGCAAAATTGGG
>JANMHD010000433.1:0-7183 GCA_031374985.1 Coleofasciculaceae cyanobacterium OTE_70_metabat_329
AGAAGTTTAGTAGCTCGATATTTTATTGAATTATTATTTGGTGTGGGTCTAGACCAAGCTCAGCGATCGCTCCTTCAGAAAAGATTAGCGGCTAGTAATCACCCAGATGTGTTGTGGGTGCAACCAACTTATTTACATCAAGGAAATAGAATATCGATCGCTGAAGCTGCTGTCACGGGATTTAAGGGCAAAAGTTCCCCTATGATTCGCTTAGAGCAGGTACGAGAAGTAACCGATTTTTTGAGTCGATCACCCCTAGCAGCCCCTCGGAAAGTAGTAGTACTAGAGCAAGCAGAAACTATGCCAGAGGTGGCAGCCAATGCTCTTTTGAAAACCTTAGAGGAGCCGGGAAAAGCTACTATTATTCTTATTGCTAGTACTGATACTGCACTACTTTCAACCATAGTTTCTCGCTGCCAAAAAATTCCCTTACAACCCTTGAATAGGCAGCATATGGAAACAATTCTCCGGCAGCGTAATCATGCAGAAATTCTCAAGAATCCAGTAATTTTATCCCTAGCTCAGGGTAGTCCGGGTCAGGCGATCGCTTCTTGGCAGCAACTCCAAGATATTCCTCCAGAAATTCTTGAGAAAATTAATAAACTTCCTACTAAATCTCTCCAAAATTTAGCCTTAGCTCGTGATTTAGACAAAACCCTTGCTCTTGAACAGCAACTTTGGCTTCTAGAATATCTCCAACATCATTATTGGCACAGTCATTATGCTAATCAGCAATTAAATAATCAATCCATCAATCATGCCTATATTGACTACCTAGAAAAAGCTAAAAAACATCTCTTAGGTTATGTCCAACCCCGCCTAGTTTGGGAAGTAACTTTACTCAAATTACAAGACTTAAATACGCCTAAAATTTATTCATAACCCCGGCGTAATTTTTTTGCCATAATTTCTGCATGACGCCACCATTGAAAACCGCCAATAAATCGCCGGGAAGGTAAATGTCCTCTAGGAGCTTTATCAGTAAACACATAACCATCATTAACTACCGAAGAAAGATAAGACAACCAGCCGATCGCTTGACAAAAATTTTGATAATCACTCTCTCCATCTTCATAGATCAAACTCTGGATGGTAAAGCCAAATTTCTTTTTGCTATAGTTTGACCATAATTCATCAATTTTATATAAATCTTCGGCGGGGATTCTTTCAATATCTCCCAAATCTAAATAGATTCCATGAACTTTCCCAGAGGCTCGTCTAAGTAAGTCCCAAGTTTCTACATCAGCTTCCTGCCATTTTTTTCTGAGTAGCAATACTTGTAATTTACTATAATTTAAACCCTTGCTAAGGATAGGGTTATGAGAGCTTAAATTTAAAGCTAAGCCAGAGGAATCAATATTCTTTTTGATATTTTCTTCAATATTTGATGTATTTGATGTTAAAGAATTTGGCGCGGAAACTTGAGCGGGTATTTGAGAAATGATTTCTGTATTTTCTGTTAAAGGGCTTTGGATGGAAACTTGTTTAAAAGAATTAATAGGTAACCCGATAGGACGTTTGCCAGATAGTTGATTAGATGACGTAGAGGAGGCAGATGAGGCGATCGGGGGAGATATTTCACCATTTCTAGTAACAGGGGAACTAGTTTGTAAATCTGTCATTACTTCAAGAGCAGATTGATAACGTTGACTAAGTTTTGGGGCAATTAATTTATTTAGAATATTCCCTAGGCGATCGCTCACTTCCCGCCCTGCCGGTAAATATCTTCGCCAGAGCCATTCCTCTTCTAATACATCAAACATTTCGCCCGGTCTTTCCCCTGTGAGTAAGTATAAACAAGTTGCCCCTAAACCATACAAATCGCTGGCAGGAAATACCTTGCCGTAGGCTTGTTCTGGAGGCATATAATCTGGCGTACCAACTATAGTTCCAGTCTGGGAAGTACTTTTAGAAACTAAGACTTTAGCAACTCCAAAATCAATTAGCGTTGGTAATTTATCTGTAGTTCTAATAATGATATTTGCTGGTTTAATATCTCGATGAATGATATTTTTATCATGGATAAACTGCAATACTGGTAAAATAGAAGTTAATAGTTGTCGTATCTGTACTTCTGAGAATTCTCCCTCTTGAATAAATAGCTCCTCTAAAGTCTGACCAGAAATAAATTCTTGAACTAAGTAGAACTGTTGGCTTTGTTTAAAATGAGCAAGGAGATGGGGGATTTGAGGATGATTTCCCAGTTCATCTAATCGTTGAGATTCTTGGTGAAAAAGCCCTGTTGCCTTGCTAATCGTTTCTTCCTTGAGGTTATCAATATATAGCTGTTTGACTACACACCGAGGTAGGGAAGGAATTTGTTGATCGATCGCTAAAAATGTTTTCCCAAATCCTCCTTGACCAATTAGTGTAATAGGTAAGTATCTTCCTCCAAGTCGTAACTTAGAACCACAAGAATTACAATATTCCTGATCATGATTATTAAGAGGATTCTGACAGCCCGGTGCTACGCAAAAAGTCATAGTTATCACCTTGGATAAATGTTCCGATAGTACCTAAAAAGTAATATTTTAGGTTCTGAAGATGTGTCCTGTGCTGCGGGCTACATCTTTTTTTCCTAGGCAAATTTTAACGCTTTTGGGGCTGGTAGCTATAAAAATTATTAAAAGCCCCGATCGTTTCTACTTGATAATTAGAAGCAAAGGGAATTAGGTTACTCAAAGGTAGATTAGTCCGGTAGATGCTAAAGAAGATAAAGTTTTGGCGTTGGGTATTGGAGGTAACTAAGGGTTGAATTTGGGGTTTGATAGTATCGACTAAGGAATTACAGGGTTGTTGGAGCAAGTTGCCTAAGATATTTTGCCCTTGGGTACAAACATTATTTTTTAGGTAACTAGTAATCTGCACCGTAGCATACTGTTCATAGGCCGATTGGTCTGGATTGGCGATCGCCATTACTGCCCCCAAACCAACTACTGCCACACCAACGATCACAACCACTGGAGAACCTTTCATAATCATCCTCTCACTAAATATTGCTATTGTTACCTTAAGATATTTATCACTCCTAGGTTAGCTGAGATTTAGCTTTATTAGCTATAAATAATTAAGAAAATAATTAAGATATAGCTATAAAAAATCTTGAGAAAAAATTTTAGGGAGAGCTATTAAGTTAAAATCAGTTATGCTATAATAACTAAATACGGCGAGTGTAGCCAAGTGGTTAAGGCAGTGGTTTGTGGTACCACCATTCGTGGGTTCAATTCCCATCATTCGCCCTTTATTTACTTTTTAATAGTTCTAAAGACCTTGCAAATAGCGTTCCTCTTGATAAAGGCGCAAAGCATATTTTCCAGCAACCGTTTCTTGGAGGATTTGAATCTGCTCTATCATTTCTTTAGGCAGTTGGTTCAATTCAGGGAGAATTCCTCCATAATTAGCTGGTAATAATCCCGGTGCTGATAAACTAGCAAATGCTAAATCTGCTGCCGAAAAACTATCTCCTGCTAAATATCTACGTCCATCAGCAAGACGATCGCTTACCATCTGAAATGCTTGCTTAACTCGATCATATGCAGTTAAAGCACTTTCATGATTAACATTATAGCTAGAATAGGTTAAACGGCGGGTCAAAGGAAATAATACCGGAAATAATAATTTCTCCCATGCAGGTATTCCCTCACACCAAAGTTGTTTCATTAAACTTTTATTTTGAAGCACATAGAAATACCCCCACTGTCTTATTGCCCTACCAAGATTACGATTAAATTGGGTTTCTAACTCTTTAACCTCGCCCTCTAATGCTGGGGAATTTGGATAAAGTTTTAGATGAGGAGGAGCTATGGTATCTAAATACTTTAGGATATCTGTTGAATCTTTAAATATTTCTGTTTCAGTTATCAGAATAGGAACGCTGCTCCCACCTAGCAGAGTAGTTTTCAGCCGATGTAAAAGAGGTAAATGACACTCTTCCATATAAGGGAAATCTATTCGATCTAATGCCCAGCGAACTTTTTCGCAGTAATGACTAACCCGAAAAGTGATTAAGCGAGATGGCGATTTCATCAAATTGCTGCACAAATTTATGTTAGTAACAATTTCTTCCCAAGTCCTGAAAATTATATTCAACCATAAAATAAAAACCTCTCCCCTTAGAGACTTAGAGGGGAGAAGAGTGAATATAGTAGTATAATTTTGCAAAAAAGGTAAAAAGCGATCGCTATACTTTTCTTACGCCTCTACAAGTTGCGCATCTGCTATCACAGGATAAACACTAATTTTTTTGCGATTTTTGCCTCTTCTTTCAAAGGTAACAATCCCATCTACGAGAGCAAAGATTGTGTAATCATTCCCTAGACCTACATTATTGCCGGGATGAAAAGTAGTTCCCCGTTGACGGACAATAATATTACCTGCTTTGACAACTTGACCACCGTAGCGCTTTACGCCTAAGCGCTGGGCATTAGAGTCACGACCGTTACGAGTACTGCCTGTTCCTTTCTTATGAGCCATAATTTCCTCTAATTTAGTTCTATATTGATTAGTTTAGGGGTTTCAATCCGTCTCAGCTATTTTTTCTTTTTCTTTTTAGGAGCTTCCGTAGCCTCATCAGCAGATTCTGCAACTACTACCTCTGGGGTTGCCACTGTTGAATCTACTACTGTATCTACTACATCTACAATTTCCGGGGAATCGACAGCTACCTCAGCGGCAGAAGTAGATGCTTCACCAGCAATAATTTTACCATCAAGGCTAATGGAATCAATCATTAAGCGAGTAATCTCTTGACGATGACCACGTTTTTTACGGGTTTTCTTTTTGGGGCGCATCTTATAGACGATGATTTTGCGTCCCCGGAAGTGGCGGATTACTGTACCGTTGACGATCGCCCCAGTCACGAAGGGTTGCCCGATCGATATCTCATCACCCTGCTGTACTAGCAGCACCTTGTCGATAGTGTAGGGAGCGTCTGGTTCTACATGGAGTAGTTCCACATCATAGAACCTGCCGGGTTCTACCCGCATTTGCTTGCCACCAGTTTCAATAATTGCGTAAGTCATAATCTTGATATTTCCTCTGTGTGCCGTACAGGTAGCTAGTTAAGTACTAACTTTGGTTATGAGGTTTTACCTGATCCGAGCTAAATTAATTATAGTCAGTTCTCTAGTGTGATCTATGATCGTAGTCTGTGTCAATAGCTGATCCCAAAATTAGGCAAGGGGCTTCACTCTTTGCTTAAACAGAATTATTACTTCACTTTTATAATTTCCCTTTGATTCCTAATATTGCAAAACCAAAAGCTACGATGCCAATCGTCACACGCAAACTATGCCATGCCGCCCAGCGACCTAATTCCGATCCAAGATCATCAACACGAATACTCATTTTGGCAAAGCTTTCATTGGCTTTCTTGAAGTAGATGAAATATATCGCAATCATGGATAAAGACAAAATACCAGCAGTAAGTGTCATCCATCGTTCCGAATAGTCTATTAACCAGCTAACCATAGCGGTGAAAACTGTCAGAAGTGTTGCAGCAATTGTAAGCGGTGCATAGAAGCGATATAAACGTGGACCAAATTCTTTATGCAACAAGAAAAATTGGTCGGGCGAAATTTCACGCCAATAGGGAACAAGAATGTATCCTTCTGCAAGCAACGCTCCCACAAACAGACCAAGTAGTAATACCGAAAAGAACTGTAGGATGCCGAAATACATAGCCATAATTTATATTATTTTTTTGTGACGACTGAATTGAGGAGAAATTATCGCTTTTAAATTAGCCCCAACATATCACAATCCTTCTAGCTTTTATGTTTTGAGATCGTCATGTACCTTCTGGAACTCCATAACTCGGTGGGCGGAGACATTGTGGTAATGTAACTTCTGCACATCATTGAAAATAGCAGATTGAAACTCATGAAGTTCCATTTATTCTCGTTTTGTAGTTTTGTTATTAAAATGGCATGAGGACAAGAAACGTGGAAATATTTGAGAAAGCAGCAGTTAGAAAATCTGTAATTGTCTTGGGCAGTATCAACATGGATTTGGTGGCCACCACTCCCCGTCTGCCGCTACCGGGAGAAACCCTGATGGGATTGGAATTTTTCACGGTATCAGGGGGCAAGGGAGCAAATCAAGCTGTGGCTTGTAGTCGTTTAGGTGTGCCGACTCATTTGGTAGGACGAGTTGGGGGTGATGGATTTGGGCAGAGCTTGTTAGCGGGTTTAAAAGAATCTGGAGTCGGCACAGAAGCAGTATTTGTGGATACCTCAACCAGTTCTGGGGTCGCTGCGATCGCAGTAGCAGCCGATGGAGAAAATCAAATTATTGTCATCCCCGGAGCAAATGGAAAGGTCGATCGCACAGAAATAACCCAGCTAGAAAAATTATTACCCACGGCTGCTCTTTTATTATTGCAACTAGAAATTCCCTTAGAAATAGTCATGATTGCGGCTCAAGCTGCTGCCAAAGCTGGAGTGCCAGTTATTTTAGACCCGGCTCCCATGCCCCTTGTATTTCCCCCAGAATTATATTCCCTAATTGAAATCATTACCCCTAACCAAACCGAAGCTTCCCAGCTAGTGGGGTTTCCGGTCATAGATCAAGCCACAGCTACCCGTGCTGCCCAAGAATTAATAGCTAGAGGGGTAAAAAATGCTGTGGTCAAGCTGGGAGATCAAGGGGCGGTTTGGGCCACAGGTACGGATTGTATTTTTGTCCCAGCCTTTACTGTGGAGGCAATAGATACGGTAGCGGCAGGAGATGCTTTTAATGGGGGTTTGGCCGCAGGGTTGGTCGAGGGACTATCCCTGCGATCGGCTCTAGTTTGGGCTGCGGCAGCAGGGGCGATCGCTACTACCAAGCCGGGGGCGCAATCTTCCTTGGGCGATCGGGCTACCCTAGAAGATTTTCTCAAAGCAAGAGGAATTATTTAATAACCTCAAAAGATTCCACTTCCAAAACTGGCCCGATCATTGCTAAGGTCATCACATCTTTTTTGATCTGTCCAGTTATGCTTACTTTCATAGAAGCCTGCCGCAGAGCTTTAGGAGCATTTTTTAGCTCATAATCTTTCCCGGTATCTGCCACCAAAGCCCATGCTCCAATCCCAAAACCCCGGCGTTCTATAACTCCAGTAAATCGATCGCTCATAACTATTTCACTCAACTAGTTGTTTATGATATTACGGTAATTTCTAGTTATATCAAGGACATATTTT